>JAQGHZ010000623.1 GCA_028291485.1 Rubritepida sp.
ACATCCGCGCCGTCTACACCCAGCCCCCCAAGCCCGCCGGGCGCGGCCAGCAGGAGACCCCCTGCCCCGTGCATCGCGCGGCGCTGGCGCTCGGCCTGACGGTGCGAACGCCGGCGCGGGTGAAGCGCGACACGGCCGAGCACGAGGCCTTCGCGGCGCTGGACCTCGATGTGGCGGTGGTCGTGGCCTATGGACTGATCCTGCCGAAGCCCATGCTGGACGCGCCACGGCGCGGATGTCTCAACATCCATGCCTCGCTGCTGCCGCGCTGGCGCGGGGCGGCGCCGATCCATGCGGCCATCCTGCACGGCGACGCGGAGAGCGGCGTCACCATCATGCGCATGGAGGAAGGGCTCGACACCGGCCCGATGCTGCTGAAGGGCGTGGTGCCGCTCGGCCCGCGCAGCACGACGCCGGAGCTGCACGACGCGCTCTCGGCCATGGGCGCGGAACTGATCCTGCGCGCGCTGGACGAAGACCCGCCAGCCGTGCCGCAGCCCGAGGAGGGCGCGACCTATGCGCCCAAGCTCACCAAGGCGGATGGGCTGCTGGACTGGGCGCAGCCGGCCGCCGCGCTGGATGCACGGGTGCGCGCGATGAACCCCTGGCCGGGCGCCTACTTCCCGCATCGCGGCGAGGTGCTGCGCGTGCTGGCGGCCGAGCCCGCGGCCGGCAAGGGCGCACCGGGCGAAGTGCTGACCGGGCCGGCGCTGACGGTGGCCTGCGGCGAGGGCGCGCTGCGCCTCACGCGGCTGCAACGCCCCGGGCGCGGCGCCATGGACGCCGATGCCCTCCTGCGCGGCTACGCCCTGCCCGCCGGGACGACGCTCGGCTGATGCCGAAAGCTCTTTCTGGCGCCGAGCCGCCACACCAACCCTCGGCGCGGCTCGGCTGATGCCGAGCTATGCCTTCCTCGTCGAAAACGACGGCACCGAATTCGTCGGCTGGCAGCGCCAGACGAACGGGCCGTCCGTCCAGCAGATTCTGGAGGAGGCCGCGGCCGCGCTGAACGGCGGCGTGATCCCGCTCGCCACCGCCTCGGGCCGCACGGATTCCGGCGTGCATGCCGAGGGCCAGGTGGTGCAGATCGAGCTCGCGGCGGCTCTGCCGCCTGATCGCATGCGCGCCGCGCTCGACTTCCACGTCCGGCCGCACCGCATCGCCATCCGCGCGGCCGCCTTCGCGCCGGAGGGCTGGACGCCGCGCTTCTCCGCCATCCAGCGGCACTACCGCTACCGGATTCTCGCCCGGCGCGCGAAGCCGGCACTGGAGGAAGGGCGCGTCTGGCACCTCCCGCTGCCGCTCGACTCCGAGGCCATGCATGCGGCGGCGCAGGGGCTGCTCGGCAAGCATGATTTCTCCGCCTATCGTGCGACCTCCTGCCAGGCGGATTCGGCGTTGCGCACGCTCGAGCGGCTGGACGTGATCCGCACCGGCGAGGAGATCCATATCTTCGCCAGCGCGCGCAGCTTCCTGCACCACCAGGTGCGGAACTTCGTGGGCACGCTCTACGAGGTCGGGTTGGGACGCCGGCCGGTCAACTGGCCGCGCGAGGTGCTCGATGGGCGGGACCGCCGCGCGGCAGGGCAGACGGCACCGCCGCAGGGCTTGTGCTTCCTGCGGGTGGATTTTCCGGAGCCTCTGGGCTGGCTGTGAGTTGTTTGGAGTGCCTGATTCACGTCTCCGGCCATGCCGCCTTCGACGATCAGGCTCAGCCGCCGGAAATGCGGGCCGTCACGCCGCCGATGAACAGGCCCAGCGCCAGGTCCAGGATCACGAACATCGCCGCCGTTACCCCCGGCAGGTTCAGCGCCACGCGCGTGACGAACCACTCCAGCCAGATCGCATAGCCCACCGCGGCCAGCCCCAGCGCATTGCCGACCCAGCCCGGCAGGCCCAGCAGGCTCGGCACCAGCAGCACGATCAGCAGCGCGTATTGCACGAGGTTCGACCAGTTCCAGGCCGCGATGAAGCGCGGCCAGTCGCCGCCGCGATTCGCCTGTTGCGCCAGCACGCGCGAGGCCAGCGCGAAGGCCACCCAGCCCAGCGTGTAGCCCACCAACTCGCCGGCCAGCGACACCACCACGCCGTTCGGCGGCGCGCCCTGCGCCGACCATGCGAAGATGCGCAGCGCCAGCAGCACCGGCAGGCAGACGGCCGCCGCGAGGAAGGAATGCCGCGCGCCCTCCATCCCCGGGGCGATGAGCGCCATGCCCACGGCCTTGCCGCGCGCGAAGAGCAGGGCGGCGGCGATGCCGTTGGCGATGCTGGGCGGGTTCAGCGCAGGCACTCCTCGATCACGAGGCGGTAAAGCCCCGCCAGCGCCCGCAGTTCCGCAACCGGCGCGGATTCGTCGCGCTGGTGCAGCGTGGCACCGACCGCGCCGAGCTCGGCGACGGGGCAGTAATGCGTGATGAAGCGCGCATCCGACGTGCCGCCGCCCGTGTCGAGCTTCGCCTCCAGCCCGGTGCCGCGACGCACGGCGCGCTGCAGCGCCTCCACGAAGGGGCCGGGCTGGGTGAGGAAGCTCTCGCCGGAGACCGCCACGCGCAGCTCGTGATCCGGCGCATGCTCGGCCAGAACCGCGCGGACGCGCTCGGTGAGCGCGCTGGAATGGTGGTGGTCGTTGAAGCGGATGTTGAGGAAAGCCTTCGCCTCGGCCGGGATCACGTTGGTCGCGGTGTTGTCCACCTGGATGCCGGTGACCTGCAGCGTCGAAGCCTCGAAGAATTTCGAGCCGGTGTCCAGCGGCGCGGCGGTGAGCGCGTTCAGCACGCGGATCAGCCGGTGCACCGGATTGTCGGCGAGCTGAGGATAGGCGCTGTGGCCCTGCCTCCCCTTCACCGTGATCCAGGCGTTCATGCTGCCGCGCCGGCCGACCTTGATGGTGTCGCCGAGCTGCGCCTTGGAGGTGGGCTCGCCGACGACGCACATGTCCGGCGTGTGGCCGTTCTCCGCCATCCATTCGAGGACGCGGCGGGTGCCGTCCACGCTCGGACCCTCCTCGTCGCCCGTGATGAGCAGCGAGATGGAGCCGGGATGGTCGGGGTTTGCGGCGAGGAAGTCGGCCAGCCCCGCGACGAAGGCGGCGATGCCGCCCTTCATGTCGCAGGCGCCGCGGCCGTAGAGCACGCCGTCCTTGATGACCGCAGAGAAGGGATTGTCGGCCCAGGCGCCCTCGTCGCCGGGCGGCACCACGTCGGTATGGCCGGCGTAGCAGAGGTGCGGACCCTCCGTGCCGCGGCGGGCGAAGAGGTTGTCGACCTCCTGCCCCTTTGGCCCATACTTCAGCCGCGTGCAGGTGAATCCCAGCGGCGCGAGCGCCGCCTCCATGGTCGCGAGCGCGCCGCCATCGGCCGGCGTCACGCTGCGGCAGCGGATGAGCGCCTGCGCCAGCGGGATCGGGTCGGTCGGCTCCTCGGGGAGGTTTCCGCGAGCCACGCTAGAGCATTTTCAAGTCGAGCGGCTTCGCTCGACGGCTCGGAAAATGCGCCAAGACAAAGCGACCGAGCGACAGGCGTGAGCGCATGCGAACGACCTTTCGCTCAGTCGCGCAGCAGGTCGTTGATCGAGGTCTTGGCGCGCGTCTGCGCGTCCACCCGCTTCACGATCACGGCGCAGTAGAGGCTCGGGCCCGGCGAGCCGTCCGGCAGCGGCTTGCCCGGCAGGTTGCCCGGCACCACGACCGAATAGGACGGCACGCGGCCGATGAAGATCTCGCCCGTGCTGCGGTCGATGATCTTGGTCGTGGCCGACAGGAACACGCCCATGGAGAGAACCGAGCCCTGCTCCACGATCACGCCCTCCACCACCTCGGAGCGGGCGCCGATGAAGCAGTCGTCCTCGATGATGACGGGATTGGCCTGCAGCGGCTCCAGCACGCCGCCGATGCCCACGCCGCCCGAGAGGTGCACGTTCTTGCCGATCTGTGCGCAGGAACCCACGGTCGCCCAGGTGTCGACCATCGTGCTGGCGCCGACATAGGCGCCCAGGTTCACGAAGCTCGGCATCAGCACGACGTTCGGCGCGATATAGGCGGAGCGGCGCGCGATGGCGCCCGGCACGGCGCGGAAGCCGGCCTCCTTCCAGCGGTTCGGGCCCCAGCCCTCCCACTTCAGCGGCACCTTGTCGTAAGCGCCAGCGGACGTGTCCATCGGCGCGGAATCGCTGAGCCGGAAGGAGAGCAGCACCGCCTGCTTCAGCCACTGGTTGACGTGCCACTCGCCGTCCCTGGGCTCGGCGACGCGGGCCTTGCCGCTGTCCAGCATCTCCAGCGCGGCCTCGACGGCCTCGCGCGCTTCGCCCTGGGTGGTGGCGGAGAGGGTGTCGCGCTTGTCCCAGAGGGACTCGATGGTGGATTGCAGGCTGGACATGACGGCTCCTCGAATGAGGGGCGCAGGCTTCGCAGCGAGGCGCGGGGGAGTCAATCAGGCCCCGCCCGATCTCGGAGTCCGATCTTAATGGCCGATCTTACCGCCCAGGCGGCGGCTCCAGCACCGAAGCATGCAGCCAGCCGATGGCGACGCCGTCGCGGGCCACCTGGTACCAGCCGCCCGGCGCCTCGGCGACGACGTCGAGCGTGCTCGAGGGCGGAACGACGCCGATGACCTCGCCGCCGACCGGACCGCTGCGGAGATTGGCGCCGGTGCGGGCCCAGGTGACGACCGTCTGCCGGGACGCCGGCAGGCTACCCGCCTGCACGGGCGCCGCGGGCGTGGTGGGCGCCGGGCCAGGGCTAGGGCCAGGCGCAGGGGCAGGCGCAGCCGGCGGGCTGCTCTCGCCGCCCGATGGCTGCGGAACGGTCCCGACGGGATCGCCCGCGCCGGTGATCGGCAGCGGCGGATAGCTGCGCGCCATGGGCCGGTTCGTCAGCGGTCCGCCGCCGTCGAAGCAGCGGTCGACCAGTTCCAGGAAGACGCGCGTGGCCTCGGGCCCGGTGGCGCCGAGCGTGAAGCCGGTCACCCGCGCCGCCTCCCCCTGAAAGGTCACGATCGCGACATAGGGGATGTAGGGATCGCCCGCTCCGCCGCTCGATCGGCCGCAGACGGCCACCGTGTCGGCCAGGGCCTGGGAGAAGACCTGCACGCCCCGCAGCTGCGTCTCCCGCCCGCTCAGCCGCTCCCGCAGCGCGGCCGTGGCCGCGTCGCGCGCCGCCTGCTGGCGGGAGGCGGGGGCGGGCGCCGGGGCCGCGGAATCCCGCTTCTCCTCGCGGCAGGCCGCGAGGGCGAGGAGGGCGATCAGGGCAGCCAGGGGAACTCTCACGGGCGGGAGGATACCTCCCCTCGCCCGGTCAGGCATATCCTGGAACGTACCCGCCTATTTCTTCGCGCCTTTCCCCTGCGCGCGGAGGTCGGAGATGGTCGCACGGTTGGTGACCTGTTCCGGATTGGTGCGGATCTCGATGATCGCGGGCTTGCCGCTCGCCACGGCGCGCTTGTAGGCCGGCACCAGTTCCGCGGTCGTCTCCACCAGCTCGCCATGGCCGCCGAAGGCCTCGATGAAGCGGGCGAAATCCGGGTTGGTCAGCGTCGTGCCGGAGACGCGCTCCGGATAGACGCGCTCCTGGTACATGCGGATCGTGCCGTACATGGAGTTGTTGAAGACCAGGATGATCGGCGCCACGCCGTGGTGGAAGGCGGTGGCGATCTCCTGGCCGGTCATCATGAAGCCGCCGTCGCCCACGAAGCAGATCACCTGCCGGTCCGGGAAGGAGATGGCCGCGCCGATCGCGGACGGCACGCCGTAGCCCATGGCGCCGTTGGTGGGCCCGAGGAAATCCTGGTCCTCCTTCACATGCATGAAGCGCGTGGGCCAGGTGGCGAAGTTGCCCGCATCCGTCGTGAAGATCGCGTCCTTCGGCAGTTCCTTCTCGAGCGCCTGCAGCGCCTTGGCGAGGTTGATGCGGCCCTCGTATTCGGGGGCCACGGCCTGCTCCTCGCGCGCGGCGCGGACCTGCTTGCGCCAGGCGCCCCAGCGCGGCTTCCTCACCTTCTCGCCCTTGAGCGCGAGGGCGAAGGCATTCACGTCCGAGGTGATGCCCAGCGCCGGACGATAGACGCGGCCGATCTCGGCCTGGTCGGGATAGACCTGCACGAGCGGCGTGGCGCCCGCCGTGTCGAGCAGCGTGTAGCCCTGGCTCACCGGCTCGCCCATGCGGGTGCCGAAGGCGAGGATGAGGTCGGCCTCCTTGGCGGCGGCCACCAGCTTCGCATCGGCGCCGACGCCGAGGTCGCCCACGAAGTGCTTCGAGGTGCCGTCGAACAGCCCCTGCCGGCGGAAGGAGACGCAGGTCGGGATGTCGTTGGCGACGAGGAAATCGTGGATGGCGGCCCGGCCCTCCGGCGTCCAGCGGCTGCCGCCGAGGATGGCGAGCGGGCGCTCGGCCTTGGCGAGCAGCGCCATCATCTTGGGGATCGCGTCCGGCGCGGGATAGGCCGGCATGATGTCCGCCGGGCCAATATCGGGGACGGCCACGAGATCCTTCTGCATCTCCTCGGAGATGGCGATGACCACGGGGCCGGGGCGGCCGCTCACCGCCACGTCGAAGGCATGCGCCATGATCTCGGGAATGCGGTCGGCGTGGTCGATCTGCGTCACCCACTTGGCGAGCGGGGCGAACATCTTGCGGTAGTCGACCTCCTGGAAGGTCTCGCGGTCGGTCTCGATGATGGGGATCTGGCCGACCAGCAGGATCAGCGGCGTGCTGTCCTGCATGGCGACGTGCACGCCGATCGAGGCATGGCAGGCGCCCGGGCCGCGCGTCACGATGGCCACGCCCGGCTTGCCGGTCAGCTTGCCATGGGCCTCGGCCATATGGACGGCGCCGGCTTCGAAGCGGCAGGTGATGAGCTCGATCTGGTTGCGGACGGAATAAAGCCCGTCGAGCAGGTCGAGATAGCTCTCGCCCGGCACGGCGAAGACATGCGTCGCGCCCTGCGCCACCAGCGCGTCGGCCAGCAGCTTGCCGCCGCTCCGCTCGGTGATAGACTTACCCTGCTTCGGCGACTTCGCCATGCGACACTTCCCCCTTCGGAACCGGCGGGAAGCTAGACCGGGTTCATCGGCGCGTCACGGGCACGGGCGTCCGTTACGTTACGAGATTTGCACGCTGGCCTCGGACCGGTTATTTGCGAACCATTCTCAACGAGGTCCAATGACCCCAAGCAAGTCCGGCACGGCCAGGCCACCGCTCGCGGCCGGCCACCGATCCTTCTGGCTGAAGCAGCTGCACCGGCGGCACCGGATCGGCTCGGCCCACTGCCCGATCGGCAGGATCACGCTGAACCATGCCGGGCAGATCGAGGCCTCGCCGCGCACCACGGCGCGGTCGGCGACGATGCCCGCCGCCCTGCGGGAGCCCTGCCGCCGACACCGGGCCGTTCCACGCAAAACGACGTGAACCGCGCCCTGCCCGGATCCGTCCGCGAATGGATGAGCCGCGAGTTCGGCGCGCTCTTCGTCACGCGCGAGGAGAGCGGGATCGCCGAGCACATGTCCCCCGCTTTCGCCGCCATGCTGGACTGACCTGTGTCGCCCGAGACCGAGCGCTGCCTGACCGCCGGCGCGGTGCTGTTGGCCTATGCCGCCTTCTGCGGATTCATCGTCTGGCGGCGGCGCCGGAGGCGTGTGCCCGGGCTCTCCACGCTCCCAAGCCGCCAGGAGCCGGTGCTCGTCGCCTATGCCAGCCAGACCGGCTTCGCCGAGGAGATCGCACGACGCAGCGCAGAGTCTCTCCAGGCGGGCGGCGTCCCCGCGCGCCTGGCGCGGCTGGAGACGCTCGATGCCGACACGCTGGCCGTCGCCGGCCGTGCCGTCTTCATCGTCAGCACCACCGGCCAGGGCGATGCGCCCGACCACGCCGCGCGCTTCGTCCGCCGCGTCATGGGGCGCAAGGCCGCGCTCACCGGCCTCGACTACGGGCTGCTCGCGCTCGGCGACAGCTCCTATGCGAACTACTGCGCCTTCGGGCGGCAGCTCGACGCCTGGCTGCAGACCCAGGGCGCCACGCCGCTCTTCGACCGCGTCGAGGTGGACGACGCCGATGGCGGCGCGCTGCGGCACTGGCAGCACCATCTCGGCAAGATCACGGGCACGAGCGAGACGCCGGACTGGGCGCCGGCGCGCTTCGCGGAATGGCGGCTGATCGAGCGGCGGCGGCTCAATCCCGGCAGCCCGGGCGGACCGGCCTTCCACCTCGCGCTGGAGCCGATGGAGGGCGGCCCAAAGGGCGGCCCAGAGGGCGGCATAGAATGGCAGGCCGGCGACATCGCCGAGATCGGCCCGCGCAACGCGCGCGAAGCCCTGGACCGCTTTCCGCCCTACTTCCTCGAGGCGCTGCGCGACCGGCGACTGCCCGACGATCCGGCCGAGCTGGCAGGCCTGTCGCCCGAGCAGGCGCGCGGGCGGCAAATGCCCCTGCCCCATCGCGAATACTCCATCGCCTCGCTGCCCAGCGAGGGCCGGCTGGAGCTGTTGGTGCGGCAGGCGCGGCATCCGGACGGGCGGCTCGGCATCGGCTCAGGCTGGCTGACGGAATACGCGCCGATGGGCAGCCCCATCGCGCTGCGTGTCCGCAGCAACCGCAGTTTCCACCCGCCGGAGGACGACCGGCCGATGATCCTCATCGGCAACGGCACGGGCATCGCGGGGCTGCGCGTGCATCTGAAGGCACGCGCGGCGGTGCGACGGCACCTCAACTGGCTGGTTTTCGGCGAGCGCACCCGCGCGCAGGATTTTTTCTATCGCGCGGAGGTCGAGGGCTGGCTCGCGGACGGCGTGCTGGCCCGACTGGACCTCGCCTTCTCGCGCGACCAGGAGGAGAGGCTCTACGTGCAGGACCGGCTGCGGGAGGCCGCCGACACGCTGCGCGAGTGGACCGCCGAAGGCGCCGCCATCTATGTCTGCGGCAGCCTGAAGGGCATGTCGACCGGCGTGCACGCGGCGCTCGTCGCGGCGCTCGGCCACGAGGCGCTGGAGGGCCTGGCCGAGGAGGGACTCTACCGCCGCGACGTGTACTGATCGCGGTCGTCGGTCTTCGGAATCGGCACCAGCGCCATCAACGGCCCAAGGCGGCGGTCAGCCCCGCCACCACGAGGCCAGCCGCCCAGTATCCCCGAAATATCTTCACGCCGAAGATAGGGTGCCGCACTGTTCTGGCATGGCATGCTGGTCCATGGAGGCGCGCCGGTCGAGAACGTCGATACCACCCGGAAGTCCTTTGTCATCCACTACATGCCCGACGGCGCCAATCGCGGCGCCGATATCGTCGGACCGTTCAACTGGTAGGTGTCGCGCCAGCCGGCCCTTCGTTTTCCGTGACGAGATGATGATGGGCGGCTGGCTCGTGCCTACGGGCCGGGAGACCTGCCTCGACGGCCCGGATGACGGCAAAGGCCGCGCGGCCCCCTCACCCAGCCGCCTTGTCGCGCGTCCGCTGCTCCATCGCGACGATCTCCGGCGTCAGCGCCTCGCCGAAATCCGCGGTCTCGAAGATCCGGCGGATTTCGATCTCGCTCTGGCCGTACATCGGGTTGGGGCAGCGCTTCACCCAGGCGACGGCCTCGTCCATGTCCTTCACCTGCCAGATCCAGAAGCCGGCGACGAGTTCGCCCGTCGCGGCGAAGGGGCCGTCGATAACGGCGCGCTCCGGCCCGTCGAAGGCGACCCGCTTGCCCTTCGAGGAGGGATGCAGCCCCTCGCCGGCCTGGAGGATGCCGGCATCGACCAGCGCCTCGTTGAATCGGCCCATTTCCGTCAGAAGCTCGGTCGAGGGCATCACGCCCGCCTCGCTGTCGGCCGTCGCCTTCACCAGAACCATCACGCGCATCGCGCTCTCCTCCGATCCATCGAGGCCTTCATCGGCCTCTTCCTGAAGACGAGCGGGGTCGCCGGGTTCCGACAAGTGGGCCTGAATGTTTGCGATGATCCGCCCTGTTGCCGCCTGACCGCCGCAAATCCGCCACCCCGACCGTCGAATAGGGGCGGCCCGAACGCAACCTCGACCGCGCTGATGGCTTAGACGTCAGACAAGGAATTTGCTTATGCCCGATCACCGCGTCTTTGCCGTCCCGACCTCCTTCGCATGATCCCATCCTCCCTACGTCTCCCCGCTATGCTCGGTGTCATCCTGGCCCTGGCCGGCACGGCCGCTAACGCGCAGCCGACCGTGGGAACCCATCTCGGCGAGCCGGTGCGCGACACGCAGATCCCCGACGCGCGGGGCACCTTCTCCTTCCTGCTGGACAACGACCTCTTCGCCGGCACGGACAAGAACTACACGAGCGGCTTCCAGTTCGACTGGCGCTCCCCCTCCTACGACCCGCCAAGCTGGGTCTCCGCGCTGACGGGCCGCATGAGCCTGATCTTCCCGGAGGGCGGCACGCCGCGCTGGGGCATCTCTTTCGGCCAGAACATCTTCACGCCCGAGGACACCTCGCGCCGCATCCCGGACCCGCGGGACCGGCCCTACGCGGGCTGGCTTTTCGGCTCGTTCTCGCTGGCTTCCTACACGGCGACCTCCTACGGCAGCGTCGAGCTGCAGATGGGCATCGTGGGCCCCGGCGCCCTGGGCGAGCAGTTCCAGAACGGCGTGCACCGGTTGCGCGGCTTCGATCTCGCCGAGGGCTGGGACCACCAGCTCAAGGACGAGTTCGGCATGAACCTGATCGTCGGCCGGCAATGGCGCTGGAACTACGAGACCGGCATCGAAGGCCTGCAATACGGCGTCGTGCCCAGCGCCACCGTGGCCCTGGGCAATGTCTACACCTATGCCAGCGGCGGCATGATGGTGCGTATCGGCAGCAACCTGAACTCCGATTTCGGGCCACCGCGCACACGCCCCGCGCAGTCAGGCTCGGCCTTCTTCCAGCCCGATGACAATTTCGGCTGGTACGCCTTCGCCGGCGTCGAGGGGCGGGCCGTGGCGCGCAACATCTTCCTCGACGGCAACACCTGGCGCGACGGGCCGCATGTCGATCGCGAAACCCTGGTGGGCGACCTCAGCGCGGGCGTCGCGGTGATGTTTCGCCGCATGCGGGTGACGGCGACCTATACCATCCGCAGCCGGGAGTTCGAGACGCAGCGCGGCAATTCACAATACGGTTCGGTCGGCATCGCGTTCCGGTTCTGATGTTGAGAGGGGCTCTGCCCCTCTCCAAACTTTCCCCGCCAGGACTTTTGGCCCTGGACCCGTTTACAGATCGAAGGTGCAGGAAACTGAGTTTCCTGCCGGGGTGCTTGAGGGGCAGAGCCCCTCAAGGCGCAACCGCTCAGGCCCCGTACGGCACCAGCACGCAGCGCGCCTGACGCCCCGGCTCCGGCGACCGCAGGACCGGCACCCGCTCCAGGCATTCGTCGCGCACGAACTGGCAGCGTGGCGAGAAGGCACAGGTCGTCGGCGCGACATCCAGCGTCGGCGGCGCACCGGGGATGGTGGTCAGCCGCTGGCCGCGCATGCCCGCATGCACCGTCGCGCCCAGCAGGCCCTGCGCATAGGGGTGCAGCGGCCCGGCCATGAGGCCCGCGACAGGCCCCTCCTCCACCACGCGGCCGGCATACATCACGGCCACCCGGTCGGCGATCTCGCCCGCCACGCCGAGGTCGTGCGTGACGAAGATCACGCCCATGTCGAGCCGCTCCTGCAGCTCGCGCAGCAGCAGCAGCACCTGAATCTGCACCGTGGCGTCGAGTGCGGTGGTCGGCTCGTCGGCCAGCAGCAGCTTGGGGCGGCAGGCCAGCGCGACGGCGATCATCGCGCGCTGGCGCAGGCCGCCGGAGAGCTCGTGCGGATAGGCGTCGAGCCGGCGCTTCGCGGAGGGAATCTGCACCAGCTCCAGCAGCTCCAGCGCGCGCGCGTTCGCCGCGCTGCGCGAGGCGCCCTCGTGGCGCTGCACCGTCTCGGCGATCTGGCGGCCAACGGTGAAGACCGGATCGAGTGCGGTCATCGGCTCCTGGAAGATCATGGCGACGTCGGTGCCGCGGAAGTTGGCGAGCTGCCGCTCGTTCATCTTCGTCACGTCCTTCCCGGCGACCTCGATGCTCCCCGAGATGCGCGCGAATTTCGGCAGCAGCTTCATCAGCGCGCGCAGCGTGACCGACTTGCCCGAGCCGCTCTCGCCCAGGATGCACAGCACCTCGCCCGGCATGACGTCGAGGTCCACGCCGTTCACCGCATGCACCGTGCGGTCGCGCGTGACGAAGGTGACGTTGAGGTCGCGCAGCTTCACCAGCGGCGTCATGGCGGGTTTGAGCACGGCACTCATGCCACCATCTCCGCCCGCGGCGGGGGCACTTCATAGAGCCGGCCCGCCTTGCTGTGCCCGCTCCCCGCCGAGGCCATGTGGCAGGAGACGATGTGCCCGTCGCCGAGATTGGCCATCAGGGGCTTCCGCTCCGCGCAGACCGCCTCCGCATAGGGGCAGCGCGTGCGGAAGCGGCAGCCGGAGGGCGGGTTCACCGGATTCGGCGGATCGCCCGTCAGCGGTGGCTTGGTGCGGCGGAACGCCGGGTCCATGGAGGGCCGGCTGTCCAGCAGCGCGCGGGTGTAGGGATGGCCCGCGCGCTCGTAGATGGCGTCCACCGGCCCCATCTCGACGACCTCGCCCAGATACATCACCAGCACGCGGTCGCTGATGTACTGCACCACGTTGAGGTCGTGGCTGATGAAGACGTAGGTCAGCCCGAACTCGGCCTTGAGGTCCACCAGCAGGTTCAGCACCTGCGCCTCGACCGACTTGTCCAGCGCCGAGACCGGCTCGTCGAGAATGACCAGCTTCGGCCGCAGCGCCAGAGCGCGCGCGATGTTGATGCGCTGCCGCTGCCCGCCCGAGAGCTCGTGCGGGTAGCGCAGGGCGAAGTTCGCCGGCGCGAGGCCGACGGCCGCCAGCAGCTCGCGCGCCCGCGTCACCGCCTTTTCGCCCGAGAGGCCATGGATGCGGGGGGCGAAGGCGATCGTCTCCTCGATCGTCAGCCGCGGGTTGAGCGAGGCGTAGCTGTCCTGGAAGACCATCTGCACCTGGCGCCGGTAGTCGCGCAGCGTGAGGCCGCCGGCCTGCTCGTTCTCGCCCACCCCCTCGCCGTCGAAGATCATGGTGCCGGCATTCGGGTCCATGAGGCGCATGAGCAGCCGCGCAGTGGTGGACTTGCCGCAGCCGCTCTCGCCCACGATGCCGAGCGTCTCGCCCTTGAGGACGTCGAACTCCAGGCCGTCCACCGCGCGCACCACGGCCTGGGTCCGCCCGAACAGCCCGCCCTTGAGCGGAAAGTGCTTCACCAGACCCTTCACGGCGAGCAGGGGCTGCGCGGGGCCGCCGCGGTCTTCGATCGCTTCCATCCCGGCAGGATAGCCCGTCGCGGGCCCCGGCCGCAGCGAATTGCGGCGCTTCGACTCCGGGCGCGGCGCCGCTTTGCCCCAATCCTGGGCAGGGCGCGACGCCTCAAGCCCTTGCCGGCGCCACTCCAGGATCACGCCCCGGCGGGCGCAGGCCGGCTTCCCGCTCGCGCAGGCGGCTCTCGGCCAGCTCGCCCGCCGCCTCCAGGATCGGATAGGCCACAGAGGTCAGATGGCCGTGGATGCGCTTGAGGTCGCGGATCATATCGAGGTGGATGGCGCTGGTTTCCAGCGACTCCGCCACCCCCTCGCGCAGGCGGGAAAAATGCAGCTGCGCCGCGTCGCGCTCAGCCGCGCGCAGGCCGGACTTGTCGGCGAAGAGCCGGCGCGCCAGCCCCATGTCGCGCGTGGTGAAGACATTCAGCGAGAGCCGCATGGTCTCCATGATCCGTGCATGGAAGGCGCGCAGCTCCGCCAGCCCCTCGGGCGAGAAGGACAATCCCAGCCGCCCGCGCTTCTCCGCCAGCTCCATCAGGCTCTTGTCGAGGATGTCGCCCACATGCTCGAGATTCATGATGAAGCTCAGGATCTCGACCGCCCGGGCGCTCTCCTCCTGGTCCATCTCGGCACGCGAGGCCTGCACGATGTAGAGCTTGATCGCCTCGTGCAGCCGGTCCACCGCGTCGTCCGCCTGCTCGACGGCCTTGATGCGCAGCGGGTCGCCCGTCTCGATGGCGTTCCAGGATTCGCCGAGCATCGCGCTCACCCGCTCGCCCAGCACGATCGCCTCGCGCGTGGCGCAGCCCAGCGCCTCGGCCGGCGAGTCGAGCACGGTGGGGTCGAGATGGCGCGGCGCGCCGGCATCGGCGCTGAGCGCCGCATCCGGGATCCAGCGCTCCAGCAGACGGCCGATGACGTCGATCAGCGGCATGCCGACCGCCGAGCTGCAGAGGTTGAAGCCGGTATGCGCCATGGCGACCAGCGTCGCGGGATTCGGGAAGACCGCGTGCAGCGCATCGCCCAGCGGGAGGGCGAAGGGCAGCAGGATCACCGCCGCGCCGCCGCGGATGAGCAGGTGGCCCCAGGCCACGCGTTTGGCCGCCGGTCCGGAATGGGCGAGCGAGAGCACCGGGGCCGCGGCCCCGCCCGCATTGGCGCCCAGCACGAGGGCCACCGCCAGCTCCGGCCCCACGAGGCCGGAGCCCGCCAGCGTCAGCGTCAGCAGCACGAAGGCCAGGCTCGAGTGCAGCAGCCAGGTGACGACGGCGCCGAGCAGGAAGGCCAGCAGCTTCTCGGCCGCCAGGGTCTGCAGGATCATCGCCATCACCGGCGAGGTCCGCAGCAGCGCGATGGCATGGTCCATCTGCGAGAGCGCCAGCAGGATCAGGCCGAGGCCGATCGCGAGCCGCGCCGTGCCTTTGCGGCGATCGGTCTGGGCCGTGAGGAAGAGCGGCACGCCGGCGGCCAGCAGCACCGACCAGAGCCACTTCACGTCGAGCGCCAGCAACTGCGCCGCGAAGCTGGTGCCGAGGTCGGCGCCCAGCATCACGGCCAGCGCCGCCGAGGTGGAGACCAGCCCCTGCCCCGCGAAGGCGCCGATGATGACGGCCACCGCCGTCGAGGATTGCAGCGCGAAGGCGCCCGCGATCCCGCCGGCGAAGGCGTTCAGGCGCCGGCGCGCGGCCGAGCCCAGGGCGCGGCGCAGCAGTGTCCCATGGGCGCGCAGCATGCCGGTGCGCACCATCCGCACGCCCCAGAGGAGAAGAGCAACGCTGCCGAGCAGCAGCAACAGGATCTCGGAGCCCATGAAGGCGGCCCTAACTGAAATAATTATGTCGCAATGTGGACCCCGCAATCCTCCATGCCAAGGCTTGCGAAGAGCTCTGGCCGAAGCCGGGATGATGGAGAGAGGGCGTCGCCCGCCCGGTTAAGGCGCGAAGTCGAGCCAGATGGCGATGCCGTTCAGTACGCCCAGGGGAAAGACCAGCGCGCCCAGAACCAGAAACAGCCAGCGCCCTGCCATCACCGCGGAGTGGATGTGCTGGAGCCAGGCCGCA
>JAQGHZ010000650.1 GCA_028291485.1 Rubritepida sp.
TCTGGATGCCGGCATTGCTCACCAGCGTGTCGATCCGGCCGAAATGCCTGAGCGCCTCGGCGATGCCCGCCTCGACCTGGTCCTCGCTGGTGACGTCCATGGCCACGCCCAGCGCCTTGTCCGGCCCGCCGAGCTCCAGCGCGGCGGCGTCGGCGGCCGCCTTGTTGAGGTCGGCGATGACGACCTTGCCGCCCTCGCGGACGAAGACGGTGGCGATATCCTTGCCGATGCCGCTCGCGGCTCCGGTGACGACGGCGACCTTGTCCTGCATGCGCATGTCAGATGTCCTTCCTGGAGCGGGATGACCGAAGACGGGATCGCCTAGGTTTGAATCCCGCGACCGAGCCATGGCCTGGAGTGGATTGCGTGAGCGAAAGCGAAGCCATCGCGCCCTAAGCCGTGAGATAGTCGTGCACGACCTTGCCGAGCCCGAGCGTCAGGTCGGCCAGGATGTGCGTGGTGGAGAGCACTTCGAGCACCGGCAGCTCGGCGACGGGCGCCAGGGCGTGCGGCATGAGGGACAACGCGCCGGGGCCGTTCCAGCAACCTTTCAGCACGATGTCTTCGAGGTGAAATTCGACCAGCTCGCAGATGCGCGGCGAACCGTCGACATGCGGGATGATCTTCAGCAGGAAGTTCGGCGCGAGCAGCGAGGCCATCACCGCCTCGGGATCCGCCGGATAGTGCTTGTAGCCCATCGTCGCGGTCGCGACGCGCACGGGCCCGTAGTCGAGCGTGCCGACCAGCGTGTCCACCTCCGTGCGCAGGCAGGGATTGCCGAGCTTCTTCGGGAAACCCCAGATCTCGCGCCCGCCGGCGATCGGCCCGTCGTCGTTGAGGAACATGCAATGGGTGTAGCCGCCGGCCCGTCCCTCGTAGGTGACGGGAATGACCTGTCCGGTCTCGGTGTAGTCGCCGAAGCCGGTCGAGTTCGGCATGCAGATGAACTCGTACTTCACGATTGGCTCGGGAATCTCGAGCGGCTCGGGCACCAGCGCGCGCAGCTTCGCGGGGTCGGTGCGGTAGGTGATGGTCAGGTACTCGCGGTCGACGAAGCGGTACGGCCCGGGCGGATAGGCCGGGCTCGTCAGCGGCATCGAGAAGGCGCGCTTGCGTATGTCGTCCTGGTTCATGGGGCGGGCTCGTCCTTCTCGGGAAAATGGTCGTCGGGGGACTTGAAGTCGAAGGTGCGGAAGCTGTCCTCGGGGGTGGTCGCCCGCTCGAAAATCTCCTTGTGGCGCAGCGCGCGGTGCGCGTCCGCGCGCCCGGCCCGCCAGTGCTCCAGCATGCTGCGGCGGGAGAAGTTGTAGTCCTTGGAATCCAGCTCGTAGGGCGCGGTGCGGTAGATCAGATGGACGACGTTGTAGTCCTTCGGATCGGCGAATTCGGCGAGCAGCTTCGCCTCCTCCCTGGCTCTGGTGGACTCGGACGCATCCTTCATCAGCGTCGCGATGGCCGAGCGCACCTTCTGCAACTGCTGCAGCTGGTCGGTGATGGTGCGGGTGCGGCTGGAATACTGGATCTCCTTCTGCCTGACAGCGACGCCGTTCAGGTCCGCCGGCAGCTCGCCGCGCGAGTTCCACAGGTCCACCTGGAAGGCCAGCGTGTCGCGGCAGGTGGCGTTGTCGAAGACCCATTGCAGCGGCGTGTTCGAGACGAGGCCGCCGTCCCAGAAATGCTCGCCGTCGATCTCGATGGGCGGGAAGCCGGGCGGCAGCGCGCCGCTCGCCATAATGTGCTCGGGGCGGATCTTCGGCCCGTAGGTCTCGGTGTCGAAATAGGTGAAGTTGCCGCTGCGCACGTCCACCGCGCCGACGCTGAAGCGCATTTGCTTCGCATTGATGCGGTCGAAGTCGACGAACTTCTCCAGCGTCGCCCTCAGCGGCAGCGTGTCGTAGTAGCTCAGGGCGCCTGGCGGGAAGCCCCAGATCGACAGGCGCGGCTTGAAGAAGCCCGGCGCCCCGCCGAAGAGCGCCTCCATCGCACCGAAGCGGTTCAGCACGCCGTGCGCGGTGTCGTCGATCTGGCGGTCGCCGAGGAAGTAGCTGGCCACGCTGCCCAGCGTGGCGTCGGTGATCTGCTCCCAGAAGGCGCGGAGCTGGCGGATCCGCGTCTCGGGCGGGTTGCCGGCGATGATCGCGGCGTTGATCGCCCCGATGGAGATGCCGGCGACCCAGTCCGGCTCGATGCCGGCCTCGGAGAGCGCCTCGTAGACGCCGGCCTGGTAGGCGCCGAGGGCGCCGCCGCCCTGGAGGAGAAGCGCCACGCATTCGAAGGGGTGGGTGATGGGCTCTGGCAAGGACAAGGACATGGGAGCGCTTTTCCTGGGAGATGGCCCTTCGGCAGGCGGAGAATGCCGGCCAAGGGGTAGGCCCCGACCCTGACCGGATGGAAGCCTATTTCATGTTGCGCTGCATCACCAGAAATGGTGACGAGTTGGAGATGCGGCGGTTGCCTGTTCCGGCGGGGCAGGCTCTCAGGCGGGCCGGGCCACGGCTGTCGAGCGGGGCGCGCGGCGTCCGGATGCATCAGGCGGCGATTGACCTGGGCCCCGGCTTGGCTGTCCCATGCCGGTAACACCTTTCGAGGAGGGAACGACATGCGCGCCTGGGCCATCACGGAGCTCGGAAAGCCGCTCCAGGAGATCGAGCTGCCGACGCCGGAGCCGCACGGCGACGAGGTGCTCCTCGAGGTCACCCATGCCGGCGTCTGCCATTCCGACCTGCACATCTGGGAGGGCGGCTACGACCTCGGCTCGCGCGGCCGGCTGAGCATGGCCGATCGCGGCATGAAGCTGCCGCTGGCGCTCGGCCACGAGATCGTCGGCCGGGTCGTGAAATGGGGGCCGGGCGGCGAGGGGAAGGGGCTGGAGAAGGGGCAGGTGCGCCTCGTCTATCCCTGGGTCGGCTGCGGCGAATGCCCGCGCTGCCGGCGCGACGAGGAGAACCTCTGCACCGCCAAGCCGCGCGCGCTCGGCGTGTACCAGAACGGCGGCTATGCGACTCATGTGCTGGCCTCGCATTGGAAGCACCTGGTGCCGATCGAGGGCATCGATCCCGCGCTGGCCGCGACCTACGCCTGCTCCGGCGTCACGGTCTATTCGGCGATCAACAAGATCCTGCCGATGGAGCCGGACGAGTTCATCGTGGTCGTCGGCGCGGGCGGCCTGGGGCTGAACGCCATCGCGATCCTGAAGGCTCTGGGCCACAAGGCCATCTGCGCCGTGGACATCGACGAGGCGAAGCTGGCCACGGCCAGGGAGCAGGGCGCCACCCAGACGGTGCTGGCCGGCAAGGAGACGGCC
Organism: Rubritepida sp.; assembly: GCA_028291485.1. Classification (GTDB taxonomy): domain Bacteria; phylum Pseudomonadota; class Alphaproteobacteria; order Acetobacterales; family Acetobacteraceae; genus Roseococcus. The sequence goes on from JAQGHZ010000650.1 coordinate 3,305, forward strand.
AAGGGCATCATCGAGGCCTGCGGCGGGCCGGTGATGGCGATCATCGACCTGGTGAACGGCTCGCAGACCGCGCTCGCCGCCTTCGACGCGCTGGGCCGCGGCGGCAAGCTGGTGCAGGTCGGGCTGTTCGGCGGCGAGCTGAAGCTGCCGCTGCCGCTGATGGCTATCCGCGCGCTGACCATCCAGGGCAGCTACGTGGGCAACCTCAAGGAGCTGCGGGCGCTGATCGAGATCGCGAAGAAGGGGGGTATCCCCCCCATCCCGATCACGCGGGAGAAGCTGGAGAATGCCGACGCCGCGCTGAACCGTCTCAAGGACGGCAAGGTGACGGGGCGGATCATTCTCGTCGCGGCCTAGTGTCCTGCCCCGAAGTTCGCCGCTCTCGCGGCGGGGTTCGGGGATAAGCAGGCCACTGAAAAACAAGGAGTGAAACCCGACCACAGGGATTTGCCGCCGACCCGGAGGAGGGCAGGATCAGGCTTTGCCGGTCGGAGGAGCGCGAATGCGCAGTAGAGCAGTGATCCACGTTGTCAGTTGCCATGCGGAAGGCGAGGTCGGCGATGTGATCGTGGGCGGCGTTCTACCGCCCCCGGGTGACACGATCTGGGAACAGTCCCGCTTCATCGCCCGAGACGAGACCTTGCGGAACTTTGTCCTGAACGAGCCACGCGGCGGCGTGTTTCGGCACGTCAACCTGCTGGTGCCGCCCAAGGACCCCCGCGCCTGC
>JAQGHZ010000661.1 GCA_028291485.1 Rubritepida sp.
CGCCGCGACGCCGTGAACGTCTCCGCCCCCTTCATCGCCCGGCCCATCGCCACCTCGCTCCTCGCGGTGGCGGTGCTGCTGGGTGGGATCTTCGGCTATATGAAGCTGCCGGTCTCGGCGCTGCCCGAGGTGGACTTCCCGACCATCGAGGTCAGCACCCAGCTCCCCGGCGCGTCGCCCGAGACGATCTCCCTGCAGATCGCCGCCTCGCTGGAGCGCCAGCTCAACCAGATCTCCGGGCTCACCTCGATCAGCTCGATCAGCAGCCCCGGCACCAGCCGCATCACCCTGCAGTTCAACCTCGGCCGCAACATCGACGACGCGGCGCAGGACGTGCAGGCGGCGATCAACGCGGCGCGCGGCACACTGCCGCAGAACCTGCCCTACCCGCCGACCTACGCGAAGGTGAACCCGGCCGATCCGCCGATCATGACGCTGGCGCTGACCTCGGATTCCATCCCCATTTACCGCGTTTCGGATTCCGCGGATTCGCTGCTGGCCCAGCGCCTCTCGCAGGTCACCGGCGTCGGCCGCGTGACGGTGCAGGGCAACATGCGCCCGGCCGTGCGGATCCAGGCCGACCCGCGCCGGCTCGCCTCCTACGGGCTCTCGCTGGAGGACATCCGCAGCACCGTCGTGGGCGCCAACCAGGCCGGGCCCAAGGGCTCGCTGGACGGGCCGCATCAGGCCTCGACGGTCATGGCCAACGACCAGATCAGCACGGCCGCCGCCTTCTCCAACCTCGTCGTCGCCTACCGCAACGGCGCGCCGGTGCGACTCTCCGACGTGGGCGTCGTGGTGGACGGGCTGGAGAACACGCTGAACGCCGCCTGGTTCAACGGCCAGCGCGCCGTGCTCATCGACGTGCAGCGCCAGCCGGGCGCCAATATCGTCGAGACCGTGGACCGCGTGCGCGCCCAGCTCGAGCAGCTCCAGGGCGCGCTGCCGGGCGGCATCACGCTGACCGTGGTGGCCGACCGGACGGAGACGATCCGCGCCTCGGTGCACGAGGTGCAGTTCACGCTGATCCTCTCGGTCGTGCTGGTGGTGGCGGTGATCTACCTCTTCCTGCGCAGCGCGCGCGCCACGGTCGTGCCCGGCGTGGCCCTGCCGCTCTCCATCATCGGCACCTTCGGCATCATGTCGCTCTTCGGCTTCTCGATGGACAACCTCTCGCTGATGGCGCTCACCATCGCGACGGGCTTCGTCGTGGACGACGCCATCGTGATGATCGAGAACATCGTGCGCCTGATCGAGGAGGGCGAATCCCCCCTCGCCGCCGCCTACAAGGGCGCCAAGCAGATCGGCTTCACCATCGTCTCGCTGACCGTCTCGCTGATCGCCGTCTTCATCCCGCTGCTCTTCATGTCGGGCGTGGTGGGCCGCCTGTTCCGCGAATTCGCGCTGACGCTGACCATCTCCGTCATCGTCTCGATGTTCGTCTCGCTCACGCTGACGCCGATGATGACCGGCCGCATGCTGCGCCCGGCCGGCGAGGACAGGCCCGGCTGGGTCTCCCGCCAGTTCGAGCGCGGCTTCGACTGGATGCGCGACCACTACGCGAACAGCCTGCGCTGGGTGCTGCGGCACGAAGGGCTGATGCTGATGCTGACGGCGGCGACCATCGCCGGCACGGTCGGCCTCTACATCGTCATGCCCAAGGGCTTTCTCCCCGCGCAGGATACGGGCCTGCTGGTCATCACCACCGAGGCTCCGGAGGACGCCTCCTTCGCCCGGGTCGTGGCGCTGCAGCAGCAGGTCGCGGCCGTGGTGCAGCAGGATCCGGACGTGGCGGGCGTCACCTCCGTCGCCGGCGCCGGCACGGTGAACGCGGCGGCGAATGCGGGGCGCATCACCGCCATCCTGAAGCCGCGCGCGGACCGCGACGCGAACGCCCAGCAGATCGCGGACCGGCTGGCGCCGCGGCTGGCCGCCATCGCCGGTGTCGACACGCGCATCCAGGCCGTGCAGGACATCCAGATCGGCGCGCGCGTCGCCAGCACGCAGTACCTCTACACGCTGACCGATTCCGACGCCGTGCAGCTCCGCCAATGGGCGCCGCAGCTCGTGGAGCGGCTGGCCGCCGCGCCCGCCCTGCGCCACCTCACCAGCGACCAGCGCGACGGCGGGCTGCGCGTGCATGTCGAGGTCGACCGCGACCGCGCGGCGCGGCTCGGCGTCGCCATGCAGGCGGTGGATGACATCCTCTACGACGCCTTCGGCCAGCGGCAGATCTCGACGATTTACGCCCAGTCCAACCAGTACCGCGTGGTGCTGGAGACGACGCCGGAGATCCGCGACGATCCCTCGCTGATCGGCCTGCTGCGCGTGCCCGGCAACTCCAGCGGCCAGGGCGGCAGCACGGGTGCCACCATCGTGACCTCGGGCGCCACCGTGGCCGCCACCTCGGCCAGCGCCACCGGCAACTTCCAGGTGCCGCTCAGCGCCATCGCGACGATCAGCCGCCGCGCCGGCCCGCTCACCGTCACCCGGCAGGACCAGTTCCCCGCGGTGACCATCGGCTTCGACCTGACGCCCGGCTACTCGCTCGGCGACGCCGTGCAGGAACTCCAGCGCATCGAGCACGCCATGGGTATGCCCGACACCATCACCGGCGAGTTCTCCGGCGACGCGGCGGAGTTCAACAGCTCGCTCTCCAGCTCGCCCTACCTGATCCTGGCCGCGGTGGTGGTGATCTACCTGGTGCTGGGCATCCTCTACGAGAGCGTGATCCATCCGATCACCATCCTCTCCACCCTGCCCTCGGCCGGCATCGGCGCGCTGCTGGCGCTCTGGGCCATGGGGCTCGACCTGTCCGTGGTCGGGCTCATCGGCATCGTGCTGCTGATGGGCATCGTGAAGAAGAACGCGATCATGATGATCGACTTCGCGCTGGAGGCGCAGCGCGAGCACGGCCGCACCCCGCGCGACGCGATCTACGAGGCGAGCGTGCTGCGCTTCCGCCCCATCATGATGACGACCATGGCCGCCCTGCTCGGCGCCGTGCCGCTGGTGATCGGCCACGGCCCGGGCAGCGAGCTGCGCCTGCCGCTCGGCGTCTCGGTCATCGGCGGGCTGCTGCTGAGCCAGGTCATCACGCTCTACACCACGCCCGTCATCTATCTGGCGATGGAGCAGCTTCACGCCCGCTTCAAGCGTCGTGCGGCGCCGGAAGCGGGCGCATCCCACGGCGCCCCGGCCGAATAGCATGTCGATCTCCGAGCCCTTCATCCGGCGGCCCATCGCGACGGTGATGATGTCGGTCGGCCTCGCGCTGGCCGGCATGGTCGCCTATTTCGGCCTGCCGGTGGCGCCGTTGCCGCGCATGGACCTGCCGACCATCGTCGTCTCGGCGAGCCAGCCGGGGGCGGACCCGGCGGTCATGGCCTCCTCCGTCGCGGCGCCGCTGGAGCGCCGGCTCGGCGCCATCGCCGGCGTCTCGGAGATGACCTCGCGCTCCTCGCTCGGCAGCACCTCGGTCGTCGTGCAGTTCGACCTGAACCGCTCGGTCTCCGATGCGGCGAAGGACGTGCAGGCCGCGATCAACGCCGCGGGCACCGACCTGCCGGCCGGCCTGCCCAACCCGCCCACCTTCCGCAAGGCCAATCCGGCCGACGCCCCCATCCTGATCCTGGCCATCACCTCCGACACGCTGGCGCCGGGCGCGGTCTACGATGCGGTGGACAGCATCGTCTCGCCGCGCATCGCCCGGATCGACGGCGTGGCCCAGGTGCTTGTCACCGGCGCCGAGCAGCCCGCCGTGCGCATCCAGGTGAATCCGTCGGCGGCGGCCTCGGCCGGCATCTCCCTGGAGAACATCCGCGGCACCGTCACCGGCGCCAACGTCACCCAGCCGACCGGCCTCATCGACGGCACCGAGCAGGGCGGCGCCATCTCGATCAACGACCGGATCGACCAGGCGGCGGACTACGGCAACCTGATCCTGCGCGCGCAGAACGGCGCGATCCTGCGCCTCTCCCACATCGCCAATGTCGAGCTCGGCGTGCGCGACCGGCGGCAGGGCGGCAGCTACAACGGCCGGCCGGCCGTCATCGCCGTCATCTTCAAGCAGCCCGAAGCCAACGTGATCGAGGTGGTGGACAATATCCAGCGCCTCCTGCCCGATCTGCAGCGCTGGCTGCCGAACGGCGTGCACATCCACACCATCCGCGACCGCTCCGAGACCATCCGCGCCAGCGTGGACGAGGTGCAGCGCACGCTCCTCATCTCGATCGTCCTGGTGGTGCTGGTGGTGGCGGCCTTCCTGCGCCGCAAGGCCGCCGTCTTCGCCGCCGCCATCTCGGTGCCGCTCTCGCTGCTCGGCACGCTCGCGGTGATGTGGCTGCTGGGCTACTCGCTCGACAACCTTTCGCTGATGGCGCTAACCATCTCGGTCGGCTTCGTGGTGGACGACGCCATCGTCATGATCGAGAACATGACCCGATTGCGCGAGAAGGGCATGCCCGCGATGGAAGCCGCGCTGGAGGGCGCGCGACAGATCGGCTTCACCGTCGTCTCCATCACCCTCTCGCTGATCGCGGTCTTCATCCCGCTGCTCTTCATGCCGGGCATCGTGGGGCGGATGTTCCGCGAGTTCTCCGTCACCCTGGCGGTCGCCGTCGCCTTTTCGGCGATCATCTCGCTGACCGTGACGCCCATGGTCGCCGCGCGCATGGCCTCCGACGTGGAGCGCAAGCCGGGCTGGTTCGGCCGCACCTTCGAACGGGGCATGGACGGCATGATCGCGGGCTACATCGCGAGCCTGAAGGTCCTGCTGCGGTTCCGCGCGATCATGCTGGTCTTCACGGTGAGCCTCGTCGGCCTGACCGTCTGGCTCTACATCATCATACCGAAGGACTTCTTCCCGGCGCAGGACACCGGCCTGATCGCCGGCGCGGTGCAGGCCGCGCCCGACACCTCCTTCCAGACCATGATGGCCCTGCAGCAGCAGACGGTGGACATCATCATGGCCGACCCCGCCGTCGCCTCCCTCGGCGTCTCGGTGGGCGGCGGAGCCGGCAATTCCAGCAGCTCGGCGCGCATGTTCGTCTCGCTGAAGCCGGAATCCGAGCGGCCCGGCGTCACGGCCGATGCCGTGATCAACCGCCTGCGCGCGCCGCTGAACCGCATCCCCGGCTCGCAGACCTTCCTGCGTTCGGTCCAGGACATCAATGTGGGCGGCCGGGCCGGCAACGCCGCCTTCCAGTACGCGCTGCTCGCTCCCGACCTCGACGAGCTGCAGACCTGGTCCGAGCTGCTGGTGCGCCAGCTGCGCACCGTGCCGCAGCTGGCGGACGTCTCCTCCGACCAGGAGCGCGCGGGGCTGGTCTCGCGGCTGGTGGTGGACCGCGATGCGGCCTCGCGCCTCGGCCTCAGCATCCAGGCGATCAACCAGACGCTGAACGACGCCTTCGCGCAGCGGCAGGTGAGCGTGATCTACCGCACGCGCAACCAGTACCGCGTCGTCATGGAGATCGATCCGCGCATGACGGAGGATCCGCGCCAGCTCGACGACATCTACGTGCCCGGCCGCAGCGGCCCGGTGCCGCTCAGCGCCGTCACCCGGCTGGAACGGTCGAGCGCGCCGCTCTCCATCGCGCATCAGGGGCAGTTCCCGGCCTCGACCATCACCTTCAACCTGCAGCCCGGCGTGGCGCTGGGCGAGGCGGCCGTCCTGGTCGAGCAGGCGCAGCGCGCCATCGGCATGCCGCCCACGGTGCGCGGCGAGTTCGCCGGCAATGCCCGCGTCTTCCGCTCCTTCCAGACCGGGCAGACGCTGCTCATCATCGCGGCGCTGGTGAGCATCTACCTGGTGCTCGGCATCCTCTACGAGAGCCTGATCCATCCGCTGACCATCATCTCGACCCTGCCGACGGCGGGCATCGGCGCGCTGCTGGCGCTGATCCTGACAGGCACGCCCTTCACGGTGATCGCGCTGATCGGCGTGATCCTGCTGATGGGCATCGTGAAGAAGAACGCCATCATGATGGTGGACTTCGCCCTGGAGCACGAGCGAGAGGGCGGCGAGCCGGGCGAGCAGGCCATCCTGGAAGCCTGCCGCGAGCGCTTCCGCCCCATCCTGATGACGACGCTGGCCGCGCTGCTCGGCGCCATTCCCCTGGCGCTCGGCGGCGGGCCGGGCAGTGAGCTGCGCCAGCCGCTCGGCATTGCCATCATCGGCGGGCTGGCGCTATCGCAGCTGCTGACGCTCTACACGACGCCCGTGGTGTATCTGGCGCTGGAGAGCCTCGCGGGCGGCCGGCGCGAGCGGATCTCGGCGCCGCCCTTGCCGGCGGAGTAGCGTCAGCGTCCGATCGTTCAGGCCTCTTCGGCCTGAACGTGAATCGGCCGCGCAGCTTGTCTCAGCCGGCCTTGCGGCGGTCGTACTCGATCCGGGCCGCGTCGATGCACGGGATGTGCGCCTGGGCCCAGTTCCCCAGCGCCATCACGGGCTCCCGCAGCGAACGGCCGAGCGGCGTCAGCTCGTATTCGACCTGCGGCGGGATGGTCGGGAAGATCGTGCGCGTCACCATGCCGTCGCGCTCCAGTCCGCGCAGCGTGCGCGTCAGCATCTGCTGCGAGATGCCGTCCACGCTGCGCCGGATCTCGTTGAAGCGCCGCGGGCCATCGCCGAGCATCATCACCACCAGCACGGTCCACTTGTCGCCAACCCGCGAAAGGATCTGGCTCACCTTGCTGCAATCCCCATGCGCGGGGTTGGGGGGCCGAGGGGCGGTCACATCCATCTGCCTAAGTCCTGAATTTATGCGTTCTTGGCGGCTTAGCACCAGTCCCATATCCGCTCCTAGTCACAAATTCTGACCAGGAAGACCGCTCATGAAACTCCTCCATGTCGACTCCAGCATCCTCAGCGCCGACTCCGTCAGCCGCACCATCGGCACGGCAATCGTGGAACGGATGCGGCAGGCCGCGCCCGGCCTGGAAGTCCTGTCCCGGGACCTCGCCGCCGAGCCGCTGCCGCATCTCTCCCTCGCCAACCTGGCGAGCGACCACCCCATCGCCGCCGCGCATGGCTTCTCGCAGGACGTCTCCGCCGCGCGGACGGCCAGCCAGGACGCTCTCCAGGAGTTCCTCGACGCGGATATCGTGGTCATCGGCGCGCCCATGTACAACTTCACGATCTCCAGCCAACTGAAGGCCTGGATCGACCGCATCATCGCCCCGGGGAAGACCTTCCGGTACGGCGAGAAGGGCCCGGAAGGCCTGGCCGGCGAGAAGCGCGTGATCATCGTCGTCACTCGCGGCGGGTTCTACGGAGCCGGAACGCCGATGGCCGCTGCGGAACATGCGGAAACCTACCTCCGCCTCGTCTTCGGCTTCATCGGCGTCACGAATCCGGAAATCATTATCGCAGAGGGCGTCCAGATGGGACCTGGCCAGCGGGCGGTGGCGCTACAGGGCGGACTGGAGGCCGCCGCGCACCTACGCGCCGCCTGACGGCGGGCCGGAGCGGATCCCGACCGGATCCCTTCATCCGATCGGCTGATGATGCTGTAAAATTCTAATGCAGCTTCACCGTCGGCGCCGGGCGCTGCGAGAACAGCGACAGCCAGTACCGCCACAGCGTCGGCGCCTTCCCGTGCAGGGCCGCCAGGTGCATCTGGTACAGCGACCGGTACATCAGCCGCGCGAACAGGCCCTCCACGAAGACGCTGCGCCCCAGCAGCCCGCCCATCAGGCTGCCCACGGTGCTGTACTCGCCGAGCGACACCAGCGAGCCGAAGTCGCGATAGACGAAGGGCTCCAGCGGCTTGTCGTCCAGGATGCGGGCCACCTGCCCGATCATGTGCGAGGCCATCTGGTGCGCCGCCTGGGCCCGTGGCGGCACCGGCTGCTCGCGGCCGGGCTGCGGGCAGGCCGCGCAGTCGCCGATCGCGAAGACCGCGGGGTCGCGCGTCGTCCGCAGCGTCTGCTCGACGACGAGCTGGTTGATGCGGTTGGTCTCCAGCCCGCCGATCTCGTGGAGGAAGTCCGGCCCCTTCACCCCGGCCGCCCAGACGATGAGCTCCGAGGGCAGGAACCCGCCATCTGCCAGTACGATGCCGTCCGCGCGCACCTCGGCGACGCGCGTGCCGGCGCGCACCTCCACGCCGATTTCGCGCAACAGCCGCATGGTCTCGTCGGCGATCCGCTCCGGCAGGGCGGGCAGGATGCGCGGCGCGGCCTCCACCAGGATGATCTTGATGTCGCGCTCCGGCACGATGTGGTCGAGCCCGTAGGCCACCACCGCGCGCACGGTCCGGTGCAGCTCGGCCGCGAGCTCCGTGCCGGTGGCGCCGGCGCCGATGATCGCCACATGTAGCTGCCCCGGCCGCACCGGCTCGCCCTGGGCATTGGCGCGCAAGCAGGCGTTGATCAGGCGCCGGTTGAAGCGGGCCGCCTGGTCGGGCGTCTCAAGCGGGATGGCATGCTCCGCCGCGCCGGGCGTGCCGAAGTCGTTGGTCACGCTGCCGACGGCCATGATGAGCGTGTCGTAGCCCAGGCGTCTGGCCGGGGTGATCTCGCGACCCTCCTCGTCGAAGGTCGCGCCCAGCTCGATCTCGCTGATCTCGCGGTCCAGCCCGACCATCTCGCCGAAGCAGTAGGTGAAGTGGTTCCAATGCGCCTGGGCGAGATAGTTCAGCTCGTGCTGCGAGCGGTCGATGGCGCCGGCCGCCACGGCGTGCAGCAGCGGCTTCCACAGATGCGTCCGCGCGCGCTCCACCAGCGTGACGCCGGCGCGGTCGCCGCGCCCGTATTGCTTGCCGAGCCGCGTGGCCAATTCCAGCCCGGCCGCGCCCCCGCCGACGATAACGATGCGATGCATGCGGCACCTCCGCCCCCGCACATAGCGAGCGGGTATCCCGCTGCAAAGGTGCCCGACACCAAGGCCAGCCGCCCACCTCGCTTATTCCCGTCGAATTCGAAGGACACGCCCATGACCCACGATGCCGCTCCCTGATGGAGCGGGCATCGCGGCCCGCCTCCGGAACGGCGCTTCCGGGTTGCGCGAATTCGCCCGCAGATACAGCTTGTGGCCGCGCCGCCAGGAGAGAGCGGCGACCTCGCTCGAAAGGCCCCGATCCCCCGTATGGCGGTAGAACGTCCGGACTTCGCCGATCGGATGTTCCTCGCAGGCGGCGGCGAGATGGGAGGGCTGATGGCGGGCTTCGACTGGGCCGCCACCTCCATCGGTCCCATCGCCGGCTGGCCGCAGAGTCTGCGCAGCACCGTCTCGCTCATGCTGCGCTCGCCCATCGCCATGGTCCTGCTCTGGGGCGAGGACGGCGTCATGACCTACAACGACGCCTATGCCGGCTTCGCCGGGCGCCGCCACCCGAAGCTGCTCGGCTCCAGGGTGCGCGAGGGCTGGCCCGAGGTCGCGGCCTTCAACGACAACGTGATGAAGGTCGGCCTGGCCGGCGGCACGCTGGAATATGAGGACCGGGAGCTCATCCTCTACCGCCACGGCACCGCCGAGCAGGTGTGGATGAACCTCTACTACTCGCCGGTCATCGACGAGAGCGGCCGGCCGGGCGGCGTCATCTGCCATGTGGTGGAGACCAGCGGAAAGGTGCGCGCCGAGCGCTGGCTCACCGGCGAGCGCGAGCGGCTGCGCCAGATGTTCGAGCAGGCGCCCGGCTTCATCGCCGTGATGACGGGCGAGACCCATGTCTTCGAGATCGCCAACCCCGCCTACATGCAGCTCGTCGGCCATCGCGAGATGCTGGGCCTGCCGATCCGCGAGGCGCTGCCGGAGATCGAGGGGCAGGGTTATTTCGAGCTGCTGGACCAGGTCTACGCCACGGGCGAGGCCTGGTCCGGCACCGGCGCGGCGGTGCGGTTGCAGCGCGGGCCCGGCGCCGCGCGGGAGCTGCGGCATGTCGACCTCGTCTACCAGCCGCTGCGCGACGCGGCGGGCGGGATCTTCGGCATCTTCGTCCAGGGTCTGGACGTCACGGACCGCGTGGCCGCCGAGCGCGCGGCCCGCGCCGGCGAGGCGCAGTTCGAGACCTTCGCCCAGGCCATGCCGAACCATGTCTGGACCGCCCTGCCCGACGGCCGGCTCGATTGGTTCAACGTCAAGGTCTACGAATACAGCGGCGCCGCGCCGGGCTCGCTGAACGGCGAAGGCTGGGCCGGCATCGTGCATCCGGACGACCTGTCCGGGGCCGCCGGGCGCTGGGCCGAAGCCCTCGCCTCTGAGGAGACCTACGAGACCCAGTTCCGACTCCGCCGCGCCGACGGCGCCTGGCGCTGGCACCTGTCGCGCGCCCTGCCGATCCGCGGCGAGGAGGGCAAGGTCCTGCGCTGGATCGGCACCAACACCGACATCGAGGACGAGCGTGCCGCGGGCGAGGCGCTGTCCGACTTCGCCGACACGCTGGAAATGCAGGTCGAGCAGCGCACCGCCGAGCGCGACCGCATGTGGCGGCTCTCGACCGACATCATGATCGTGGTGCGCTTCGACGGCACGATCATGGCCGTGAACCCCGCCTGGACCAGCCGGCTCGGCTGGACGGAGCAGGAGGTGCTGGGCCATTCGCTGCTCGGCTTCGTGCATCCGGAGGACCCGCCCCAGACCGTCGGCGCGATGGACCGCCTCGCCGCCGGGGCGCGGACCATCGGCTTCGAGAACCGCCTCCGGGTGAAGACGGGCGGCCATTGCATCCTCTCCTGGACCGCCGTTCCCGAGGGCGATCTCGTCCACGGCGTCGGCCGCGACGTGACGGCCGAGCGCGAGGCCGCCGCCGCGCTGAAGACCTCCGAGGCGGCGCTGCAGCAGGCGCAGAAGATGGAGACGATCGGCAAGCTCACCGGCGGCGTCGCGCACGACTTCAACAACCTGCTGCAGGTCATCGCCAGCAACCTCGAGCTGCTGGCGCGCGAGATCGCGGAGAACGATCGCGCCAGCCGCCTCGTGGGCAATGCGCTGGCCGGCGTCGGGCGGGGCTCCAGGCTCGCGAGCCAGCTGCTGGCCTTCGGCCGCCGCCAGCCCCTGGCGCCCAAGGTGGTGAACATCGGCCGCCTCATCAGCGGCATGGACGACATGCTGCGCCGCGCGCTCGGCGAGACGGTGGAGATCGAGACCATCGTCTCCGGCGGGCTGTGGAACACGATGATCGACCCGACGCAGCTCGAGACCGCGCTGCTCAACCTCGCCATCAACGCGGGCGATGCGATGAAGGGGGACGGCAAGCTGACCATCGAGGCCGGCAACGCCTTCCTCGACGACTACTACGTCCGCCACAACGACGAGGTGGAGCCGGGGCAATACGTGGTGCTGGCCGTCACCGACACCGGCTCCGGCATGCCGCCGGAGGTGGCGCGGCAGGCCTTCGAGCCCTTCTTCTCGACCAAGGCCGAGGGCAAGGGCACGGGCCTCGGCCTCTCCATGGTCTATGGCTTCGTGAAGCAGTCGGGCGGGCACGTGAAGATCTATTCCGAGCTCGGTCACGGCACGACGGTGAAGCTCTACCTCCCGCGCGCCGACCAGCGCGAGGACCAAGTGGACAGCGTCGACCACGGCCCCGTCGCCGGCGGCTCCGAGACCATCCTCGTCGCCGAGGATGACGAGCAGGTGCTGGAGACCACGGTCGCGGTGCTGGACAACCTCGGCTACCGCGTGCTGAAGGCGCGCGACGCAGCCAGCGCCTTCACGGTGATCGAGAGCGGCATTCGGGTGGACCTCCTCTTCACCGACGTGGTCATGCCGGGGCCGATGAAGAGCCCCGAGCTGGCGCGCAAGGCGCGCGAGCGGCAGCCGGACATCGCGGTGATCTTCACCTCCGGCTACACCGACAACGCCATCGTCCATGGCGGCCGGCTCGACCCCGGGGTGGAGCTGCTGTCCAAGCCCTACACGCTCGACGCGCTGGCCCGGAAGATCCGCCAGGTGCTGTCGAACCGCACGCAGTGGCGATCGGAGCCGGCCTTCGGCGCTGCCTCTCCGCCGGAGGCGCCGCCATCGAAAGCGCCTGGGGTCGACCGCATGCGGATCCTGCTGGTGGAGGACGACCTCATCATCCGCATGAGCACGGCCGAGTTCGTCCGCCAGCTCGGCCATGAGGTGCTGGAGGCCGGCGACGGCAAACAGGCGCTGGCCATCGTCGAGAAGGGCGCGCCGCTCGACGTGCTGTTCACCGATATCGGGCTGCCCGGCATGCCCGGCACGGAAGTGGCGGCCCGGGTGCGCGAGGCGCGGCCGGAGATCGGGGTCATCTTCGCGACGGGCTACAACGAGCGCCCCGCCATGATCGGGCAGGCCAACGTCCATCTCCTGAGCAAGCCCTATGGCAGCATGGAGATCGCGCGGGCGCTGCAGGCGGCGAAGGCCGGGCAGAAGGCGACGCGCTGACGCTCAGCCGCGCGACGCCAGGCTCCAGCTCACGCCGAAGGGGTCCTTGAGCTGGCCGTAGCGGTCGCCCCAGAACTGGACGTCCAGCGGCATGGTGATCGTCATGCCCGCTTCCACGGCGCGCTTCCACCAGAAGTCCACATCCGCGACCTGGATGTGCAGGATGGTGCCATGGTGTTCCTTCGCCGGTTGGCCGTGCTCGGGCCAGGGATCGGTCATCATCAGCGAGCCGCCGTTGATGTAGAGGTGGACATGCATGGTGCGGCCGCTCGCGTCGGGTGGCATGGCGCCGGCGATCTCGGCGCCGAGGGCCGCCTTGTAGAATTCGGCGGCCTTCATGGCGCCATCCACCATCAGGTATGGGGCGATGCCGCCCTTCACCTCGGGCAATTTTGGGCCGTCGTTCATGGTCTTCTCCTCTGGTGTGTCCGGGCTTCCGGCGCCCTGTCCCCAGGACGCGGGCCCAGGACACGGGAAGGTATCGCGATCCGACATCCGCCTCACGAATTCTTCGTCAGACTGTCCAGGTGCATGCGGATATGCGCGGCCTCGGCCACCGTGCCGGCCAGCGCGATGGCCCGACCGAAGGCCGTGCGCGCCTCGTCGATCCGGCCGAGCTCGCACAGCAGCGCACCCTTGAGGCCGTGGAAGGGAAAATAGCCCGAGAGGCGATCGCCCAGCGGCTCCACCATCTCCAGCGCCGCCGCGGCGCCGCGCGTCCTGGACACCGCGACGGCGCGGTTCAGCGTCACCACCGGCGAGGGCTGCATGCGCTCCAGCGTGGCGTAGAGGAGGTCGATCTGCGCCCAGTCCGTCTCCTCCGGCCGGGCGGCGCGGGCGTGCAGCGCGGCGATCGCGGCTTGAACCTGGTAGGGCGCGGGCGCGCGGTGGCGCATGGCCTTGTCGATGAGGGCCAGCCCCTCGGCGATCATGGAACGGTTCCAGAGACCGCGGTCCTGCGCCTCCAGCAGGATCACGGCGCCCTCGGCGTCGAAGCGGGCCGGCGTGCGGGCGTGCTGCAGCAGGAGCAGCGCGGCGAGGCCCATGATCTCGGGCTCGTTGGAGAACATGCGCAGAAGGAGGCGTGCCAGTCGGATGGCCTCGCCGGCCAAAGCGGCGCGGTCGCGCTCGGCACCGGCGGCGGAATAGCCCTCGTTGAAGATGAGGTAGACCATGGTCGCGACGGCATCGAGCCGCTCGGCGCGCTCCACCGCGCCCGGCGTCTCGAAGGGCAGCGCGGCGGCGGCGATGCGCGCCTTGGCGCGGGTGATGCGCTGCTCCATCGCGGCCTCGCCGACCAGGAAGGCGCGGGCGATCTCGCGCACCGGCACGCCGGAGACGATGCGCAGCGCGAGCGGGATCTGCTGCGCCAGCGTCAGCGCGGGATGGCAACAGATGAAGAGCAGGCGGAGCACGTCGTCGCGGTAGTCGGCTTCGTCCAGGCGCTCGGCCATCGGGGATTCCGCATCCTCGAGGTCGGAGAGCCGGTCCTCCTCCGGCAGCGGCGCCTCGCGCGCTTGCCGCCGCTTGCCGTCGATCGCGACGTTGCGCCCGACCATGATGAGCCAGGCCGTGGGATCGCGCGGCGGCCCGTTCAGCGGCCAATGCTTCAGCGCCCGGAGCGAGGCGTCCTGGAACGCCTCCTCGGCCGTGTCCAGGTCGCGGAAATGGCGCAGCAGCGCGCCCACCGCCTTGGGGCGCGCCGAGACCAGCGCGGCTTCGATCCAGGCGAGGTCCATCACCCGACAGGACCTCCGGGCCGGAACACCGCGAGCGGCCGGATCTCGAAGGCGCCCGCGGTGCCGCTGGCGCCGGCCAGCTCCTTCGCCGTCTCCAGCGCCTGGTCGAGGTCGGTGCACTCCACGATGTAGAAGCCGAGCAGCTGTTCCTTCGTCTCCGCGAAGGGCCCGTCGATCACGAGTTGGTCGCGCCCCTTGCGCAAGGTGGTGGCCGAGGTGGTGGGTAGTAGCCGCGCGACCGGGCCGAGGCGGCCCTGCTTCGCCAGCTTCTCCACCACCACGCCGAGGCGCGCCATGGCGGCGGCCTCCTCCTCCTTGGTCCAGGCCCAGACCACGTCCTCGGAATCGTAGCAGAGAATGGCGTAGAGCATGCGGTGCGGGCCTCCTGGTTCAAGGACGAACGGGGATGCCGGGCGCCGACATCCTCATCCGGGAAAATCTTCGATGCTGACGCGCCGCAGACGGATCAGCGTCAGCCGGTCGCCGTCGAGGCGCAGATCGGCCAGCGCCTGGCCGCCGGTCGGGCAGCAATTCCCGTCCGCGTCGCGCCAGAGCGACATGCGCGCGGTCATGTGGGTGAAATCATAGTCGACGCCTTCCAGACGCCGAGCCCCGCCGGCAGGTGCCGCAGCAGGGCGAGCTTCCAGCTCTCCAGCTCGACCTCGCGCCAGGCGTCGCCCGACCGGCGATAGAGCAGGTCCGCATTGCCGTGGCCGGAGCCGGCCCGGAAGCCGATGGCGGCCAGGAGCAGGCCCTCGTCATGCTCGACGAGGCGGGGCGCCTGCCAGTCGTAGCCCTCGAAGGACCAGGTGAGCGGACGGAGCTCCCGGCCACGGCGCTCGAAGACGACCAGGCCGCCGGAGGTGCCCTCCTCGGCCGTGAAGCCGCGCTGGACCTGCCATCGCAGCTCGATCCCGTCTTCCCCGCGCAGCACCCCGCCCGCCGGGACGCGGCAGCCGCGCAGGGGGCCGACGCAGCCCTCGCCGAGACGCTCGATCCGGGCCGGGATGGCGCGGTGGTGCGCCAGTTCCCTCCGCAGGCGTCCGGTCTCGGTCTGGAGGGCGGCGAGGCGATCCGCCGGCGAGAGGGTGGTCCAGGTCGCGTCGTCCTCCAGCTCGGCCCGCCGCGCGGTCCAGCTCGCAGGGCGCGGCGTGACGGCCAGCACCTGTTGCCAGAGCGGCGCCATGGCCCGATAGGCCGCCGCGATCTCCGGCGTCGCCTGGGCGCTCGCGGCGAGAACGCACAGCAAGGGCGCTGCCGTCACCGCCAGGCGCCACACCGTCTTGAGCACGCCTGCCTCCCTCGAATCTTCTTGGGTCAGACTCTTCTTAAGCCAGGATCGCCTTCGGCCTGCCGGACCGCAAGCGGCTTGCCCCACCGCGCGTGACGTGGCGCAATGCCCAAAGCCTTTGCAGGTTCCGCCCTCCTGCTCCCGCTGAGTCCGGGCGGCTGGGGGGCCCTCGGCGTCGCTCGCTCAAACGCCATCGCCTGCTGCCGGACCTACCCGCCGTCGCGGAGATGGGGCCGGGGCTTCGAGGCCTTGTCCTGGCAGAGCTTCGTGGCGCCCAAGGCCACGCCGGAGCCCATCCAGGCCAGGCTCAAGGAGTGGCTGGCCACGGCGCTGCGCTCGCCCACCGTGGAGGGGCGGCGGCCCGAGGGTCGCCGCCGGCAGCCGCGAGGACTGCGCGCAGTACTTCGAAACGGGTTCCCGGCACTGGGCCGGCCTCGTCTAGCGTGCCCACCTGACGGGGAGGTAACCCGGCAACGGATTGGCATTCCACAAAATGTCATCCTATGCTCACAACTGCGGGTTGCCGCCGGACTGCCGGCGGTCTGGGAAATGTCGAAGATGGATATCGGGCCGCCCAAGCGCGCTGCGCAGGAAGGCGTCGGTCAGGTCAGGCGGGAAAGACCGCGGCGCCGCCTGTTTCGGACAGCGGCCTTTGTGCTGGTGGTGCTCGCCGGCCTCGGCCTGAGCTTCCGCTGGCTCCACTGGCAGTTCCATCATGTCGTGCTCGACGACGCACGTGTCGCCTCGGACATGATCACGCTGGCCAGCCGCGTGCCGGGCTGGGTGACGCAGCTTCCCCCCGTCGCCGGCGACAGCCTCCGCCAGGGCGACCTCCTGGTGCAGATGGACGGTCGTGAATCGGCGCTGGCCGTCGAGGAGCTGAACGCCCGCATCGCCGGCATCGCCGCCCGCCGCGCCGAGCTCGAGGCGCGCCTCTCCATGGTGGACCGCACCAGCGCCAGCGCGCACGACGCCGCCATCGCCAAGCTCGATTCCGCCCGCGCTGCCCTCCCCTCCGCCGAGGCCGAGCGCGGCTTCGCGGAGGCGGAGCTGATGCGCGCCCAGAGCCTCATCGCCACGGGCAGCGGCACGCGCCAGAGCTTCGAGCGGCTGCGCGCCGGCCTCGACACCGCCCGCCAGCGCGTCATCGCCTCCGCCGCCGAGATCCGCAACGCCGAGGCGCTGATGGCCGCCGCCCTGGCCGCGCGCGAGGAGATGCAGGTCATCACCCGCCAGCTCGAATCGCTCGGCCCGCAGGAGCGCGAGCTGACCGCGACGCGGGACCGCGCCGCGCTGGATCTCGCCGACCGCACCATGCGCATGCCCTTCGACGGCGTGGTGGACCGCATCTTCGTGGACCCGGGCGAATACGTGCTGGCCGGCCAGCGCATCATCCTGGTGCACAATCCCGGCGCTATCCGCATCGAAGCCAACGTGAAGGAGACGGAGGTCCGCTTCTTCCGCCCCGGCACGCCCGTCCGCGTGACGGTGGACGCCTGGCCCGGCCGCGAGTTCCCGGGCGTGGTCGACCGCATCGTCGAGGCCGCGACCAGCGAATTCGCCCTGCTGCCGAGTCCCAATCCCAGCGGCAACTTCACCCGCATCACCCAGCGCCTGCCGGTCCGCGTGCGGCTCGATCCGCCGCCGCCGCCGGGCGTCCTGCGCCCCGGCATGATGGTCCGCGTGGAGGCCGAGGCGCGTGAGTGAATCCGCCGGCGGCGGCGCCTCGATCGAGGCGATGTTCGCCCGCTTCGGCCCCGCCTACCGCTGGTACGTCACGCTGACGGCGCTGACCGGAACCATCTCCTGCATCCTCTCCTCCACCATCGTGGTCGTGGCGCTGCCCGACATCATGGGCGCGCTGGGCATGGGGCAGGAGGAAGGGCAGCTCCTCGCCACCGGTTTCCTGGCCGCCAATACCGGCTTCATGCTGGTGAACGCCTGGGCCGTGGATCGCTTCGGTTTCAAGATCACCTATGTCGGCTCCATCGCGATCTTCGTGATCACCTCGATCTTTGCCGGCTTCGCGACAGACACGACCGTCATGGTGGTGTGCCGCGTGCTGCAGGGCGGCTCGGCGGGGCTGCTGCAACCGCTCTCCATGCAGATCATCTTCCTCGTCTTCCCGCCCGAGCGGCGCGGCACGGCGATGGGTCTGTTCAGCTTCGGTGTGGTGATGGCGCCGGCGATCGGGCCCACGCTCGGCGGCGTGCTGGTGGACCATTACTCCTGGCACGCGGTGTTCTTCCTCTCGCTGCCGACGGCGATGCTGGGGCTCGTCATGGGCATGGCCTTCATGCCGGGGCGGCTTTCCGCGGGAACGCGCTCCTTCGACTGGCCGGGCGCGATCCTGCTGGCGCTGACCATGACGACGCTGCTCTCGGGCCTCACCAACGGGCAACAGGACGGCTGGGGCTCGGACCGCGTGACGGTGGAGCTCATGATCGCGGGCTTCTCGGCGCTGGCCTTCGTCACCTGGCAGGGCTTCGCCCGATCGCCGCTGATGGATCTGCGGCTGTTCCACCACTGGGGCTTCGCCGGCGCGGCGATGGTCGCCTTCATCTACGGCGGGGCGATCTTCGGCTCGACCTACCTGCTGCCGCTGCTGGTGCAGACGGTGCAGGGCTACACGCCGACGCGCTCGGGGCTGATCCTGATGCCGGCGGGCTTCGCGGTGGCCTTCGCCTTCCTGCTGGCGGGGCGGCTCGCGGATTTTCTCCCGCCCTGGCTGCCGGTCTGCTTCGGCCTGCTGCTCTTCGCCTATTCGAGCTGGCTGATCTCGGGCGTCGGCACGGACAGCTCCTTCTGGCAGCTCGCGATCTGGATCATGATCGGCCGCGTCGGCCTCGGACTGACCATGCCCAACATGAATGTCGGCGCGATGCGGGCGCTGCCGCCGTCGCTGCTCGGCCAGGGCGCGGGCAGCATCAATTTCTTCCGCATGCTGGGCGGCGCCTTCGGGACGAACCTGCTGGCCGTCTACATGGAGCGGCGCACGCAGATGCACGCCGATGGCCTGAACTCCTTCATCGACGGCGGGTCCGCGACGCTGGAGGCGCGGCGGCTGCTGGAGCAGCTCTACACCCAGGGCGGCCTGCCGGAGGTGGTGCGCCGCGACGCCGCGCACGACTTCATCAGTCGGATGGTGGAAGCGCAGGCGGGGCTGATGGGCTTTCGCGACGCCTTCATCGCGGTGGGGCTGGCCTGCCTGCTGGCGATCCTGCCGGGGCTGACGCTGCGGCAGAAGCCGCCGGGGGCGCGGTAAAGGAAGGCCAGGGGCTCTGCCCCTGGCCCCCGCCAGGAAGCACGCTCCCTGGACCCACATCAGCTTTTTTATTTTGACTGGCGCCTGAACCGATAACGCATTTTCGTCCCGGTGGGGGCGAGGATCGGCAACACCGACCGGGCGGCAAGGACCCATCGGGG
>JAQGHZ010000667.1 GCA_028291485.1 Rubritepida sp.
GCCCGCCGCACCAGCCCATTCAGGTGCACGCCCTGGCCGATGATGCCGAATTGCGGAATCAGCCCCCGATCCAGCGTGCCGAGCACCGGGCCGTTCGCCTCGGCGCGGATGTCGAAGAGCTCGCCGCGGACCCGGCCGAAGCCCTGCTTCGCCAGTTCGCGCGCCGTCGTGGCCAGCGCGTCGCTGCGCATGCCCGGCGTGCGCAGCCGGCCCGCCATGGAGATGCCGCGGCCCTCGAAGTGGAAGTCGCGCGGGAAGAAGGTCAGCGCGCGGGCGAGCTCCGCCGAGACCCAGCCCACCTGCTCGGCGCCGAAGCGGAAGGGCAGCAGGTGGTTGGGCGAGGGGGTGTTGTTGCAGGCCTCGATGTGGCGGAACAGGGACTGGCTCATGCCAGACTTGTAGCGCACTGCGGATTCCGGGGGGATAGCTTCATCCGCCCACCGGCAAACACGCTAAGGTTTTTGAAAGGGACCTGTCGTTACAAGAATCGGCGCGCTAGCACGCAGCACGAACCCGACGCCGGAATCCTCTGGTATCGCCCGTATCTACCTATTGGACAGTTGCACATGACGTCTCTCCACGCGCTCCGCATCCTCACGCTCGTTCTCGGCGTGGCCGGCTCGGCCTCCGCCATGGCCGCCTGCACCGACGCCCAGGCGGAGGCGAAGATGACGGAGCTCACCAACCTGCTGGGCCCCTTGATGACGCGCAATCCGACCCTGACGAACACCATCGCCACGGAGATGCAGGCCCTGATGATGCAGCCCACGACGACAGACGAAACCTGCGCGACCTACGACCGCCTGATCGCCCGGGCCCGCGCCGGCCGCTGACGCCGACAAGGCTGCCGGGTCCCTGGCCCGGCGGCTTCTTCGGAGCCGCCTCGCATCCCTGCCATGACCCGCCAAGGGACATCGTGGGAAGGACACAGGTTTTCAAAACGGAACCCGCGCGCCACATGGGAGCCATGAGCGCGAAGAACGACAATCACGGCCGGGCCCTCCTGAGCATCCTGCCCTATCTCTGGCCGCCGGGAGAGCTCGGGCTGAAGGTGCGGGTCGTGCTCGCGCTGGTCGCGCTGGTGGCGGCCAAGGCGGCGAACGTGCTGGTCCCCATGGCCTATGCCCGCGCCGTGGACGCGCTGACGCCCAAGGAGGGCATGGGCCTCGTCATCGCGCTGCCGATCGCCCTCGTGCTCGGCTACGGGCTGCTGCGCCTCACCGCCGCCGCGCTGAACGAGCTGCGCAACGCCGTCTTCGCCAAGGTCCAGGCCCGCGCGGGGCGGCGCGTGGCGCTGGAGGTCTTCCGCCACCTGCACGCACTCTCCATGCGCTTTCATATGGACCGCTCGACAGGCGGCCTCTCCCGCGTCATCGAGCGCGGCACGCGCGGCATCGCGACGGCGCTGAACTTTCTGCTGTTCAACATCCTCCCCACGATCTTCGAGATCGTGCTGGTCGCGGGCATCCTGTGGTGGATGTTCGGCGTCTCCTTCGCGCTGACCATCCTGGTGACGATCGGCGGCTACGTGACCTTCACGCTGCTCTTCACCAACTGGCGGCTGGCCTTCCGCCGCGCCATGAACGACACCGACCAGGAGGCCAACACCAAGGCGGTGGACAGCCTGCTGAACTACGAGACGGTGAAGTACTTCAACAACGAGCGCCACGAGGCCGCCCGCTACGACGAGAGCCTCAGCCGCTACGAGACCGCCTATGCCCGCTCGGAGATCTCGCTCAATGCGCTGAATGCCGGCCAGGCGCTGATCATGTCGCTGGGCCTGACCGTGGTGATGCTGCTGGCGGGCCGCGGCATCGTCCATGAGCAGATGACCGTGGGCGACTTCGTCATGGTCAATGCCTACCTGATCCAGCTCTATCTGCCGCTGAACTTCCTCGGCTTCGCCTATCGCGAGATCAAGCAGGGCCTGACGGACATGGAGGCGATGTTCCACCTCCTCGACGTCCCGCAGGAGGTCGCGGACGCGCCGGACGCCACGCCGCTGGCCGTCACCGCGGGGGCCATCGCCTTCGAGGATGTGCGCTTCGCCTACCGGCCGGACCGCGAGATCCTGAAGGGCGTCAGCTTCGAGGTGCCGCCGGGGAAGATGCTGGCCATCGTCGGGCCGACGGGCGCCGGGAAGTCCACCCTCTCGCGCCTGCTCTTCCGCTTCTACGACGTGACGGGCGGCGCCGTTGAAGTCGACGGGCAGGACGTGCGCGAGGTCACGCAGGACAGCCTGCGCCGCGCCATCGGCGTGGTCCCGCAGGACACGGTGCTGTTCAACGACACCATCCGCTACAACATCGCCTATGGCCGCCCCGGCGCCTCGGACGAGGAGGTGGAGCAGGCCGCGCGCCATGCGCAGGTGCACGACTTCGTGCTCCGGCTGCCGGAGGGCTACCGCACCCGCGTCGGCGAGCGCGGGCTGAAGCTCTCGGGCGGCGAGAAGCAGCGCGTGGCCATCGCGCGGACCATCCTGAAGAACCCGCGCATCCTCATCCTGGACGAGGCGACCAGCGCGCTCGACACCCGCACCGAGCAGGAGATCCAGGCCGCCCTGCGCGATGTCTCGCGCGGGCGCACGACGCTGGTGATCGCGCACCGGCTCTCCACCGTGGTGGAGGCCGACGAGATCATCGTGCTGGAGGACGGCCGCATCGCCGAGCGCGGCACGCATGGCGGGCTGATCGCCAAGGACGGGCTCTACGCCGAGATGTGGCGCCGCCAGTCCGAGGCCGTCGCAGCCGCCGAGGCGGCGGCGATCGCGCAGGCCCAGGCCGAGTTCGGCAGCAGCGTCAGCGCGCGCGCCGCGGAAGAAATGACAAAGTAGTAATGCAGGCCGGGCCTCCGCCGACGGGGCTTTCCTCGTCGATGTTTCCGTCCCATTTCCGGACGCAACT
>JAQGHZ010000679.1 GCA_028291485.1 Rubritepida sp.
ACCCGCCGCAGCCCGCGCACCTCCATGCCCGGCCCGGCCCGCAGCGTCCGCACCAGGATCGCGCCACGTGGTGCCCGCGCGCGGGGCGCCGAGGCCGGCCGCCGCGGCTCCAGCGGATAGCGCCGCGTCTCGAGGTAGGGCCGGCTCGGCAGGAGGGAGCAGCCGCCCGCCAGCAGAGGCACCGCAAGGAAAAGACGCCGTTTCATCGGCCGGCTCCGGTCGGGGGTGGGGCGCCCAGGATGGCTTGCGACGGCGAGCGTCGCAGCGCCTCGGTCGTTTCGCGCAGATTGGCGGTGGTGGCGCGCAGGTCGCGCAGCACGGGGGCGAGGTCGCCCTGCAGGTCGCCGGTGGTGCTGCGCACGCCGCGGACGCCGGCGTCGAGCTGGGTGATCGTCCCCGGCAGGCGGGCGGCGGTGCGGCGCAGATCCTGCGTGGCGGCGGCCAGCGAGGCCAGCGCGTTGCGCACGTCCGGCGAATTCACCGTGTCCCGCACCGACTGGGAGGTGTTGCGTATCTCGCCCAGCACGCCGGGGATGTCGGCCGTGTCGAGGGTGCGCCGGAAGTCGGCCAACAACGCCGTCGCCTCGTTCACCGCGCGGGCGAGCTCCGCCGCCTTCACCTGGTCCCGCAGCTCCGTGGCCAGGCTGGTGATGGTCCCGAACAGCGTGGCGAAGTCGATGTCCTGCAGCTGCCGCATGACCATCTCGGCCGCCGACTGCACCTGCGCCACCGTGGAGGGCACCGCCGGAATCCAGGGATAGCGCGGCTGCCAGGGGAGGTCGCGGAGCGTCTCCCCGCGGGCTGAGTCGAGGAAGTCCAGCTCGATGTAGGAGACTCCCGTGATGCCCTGGCTCGACAGCTTGGCCCGCAGGCCGAGCCTCACCGCGTCGTCCCGGGTGGGGACGTCGCCCACCCGGCCCAGATTTACCGCAAAGCGCACCACCACGAGCTGGAAGGAGGCGGCGAAGGGCTCGCCCTCGGACCGGCGGTACTCGGCCGAAGCAAGCGCGATGGTGGTGACGCGCCCGACCGAGACGCCCCGGTAGCGCACTGGCGAGCCCACATCGAGCCCCTGCACGCTCTCACGGATATAGGTCTCGAAGACAGTGTCGCTGCCGCTCAGCCGGTTCCGGGTGAGGAAGATCACAAAACCCAGCAGCAGGCCGACGCCCACCAGCACCATGATGCCGACCGAGACCTGGATCCTGCGCACGCTCGCCAATTACATCGCCTCCCGCCGGAAGAAGGCGCGCACCGTGGGGTGCTCGCTCTCGTCGCGGAGTTTCTTCGGATCGCCCTCGGCGATCATGCCCTGGGCGTCCTTGTCCAGCATGATGCACCGATCGCCAATGGCGAGAATGGATTGCAGCTCGTGCGTCACGACCACGAAGGTGGTGCCGGTCTCCCGCGCGAGCGAGAGGATGAGCTGGTCGAGCCCGGCCGAGGTGATGGGGTCGAGGCCCGCCGAGGGCTCGTCCAGGAAGAGGATCTCCGGGTCCAGCGCCATGGCGCGGGCGATGCCGGCGCGCTTCAGCATGCCGCCGGAGATCTCGGCCGGCAGCCGGTCCAGCGCGTCGCCGAGACCGACCAGGCCGAGCTTGGCGCTGGCGACCAGGGCGCGCGCGGCCTGAGGGAGCTTGCTATGGGCCTCGATCGGCAGTTCCACGTTCTCCGCGAGGGTCAGGGAGCCGAGCAGCGCGCCCGACTGCCACATGACGCCGATGCGCCGCAGCAGGCCCCGCCGGGCTTCGCCCTCCAGCTTCGCCCACTCCTCGTCCAGCACGGCGATCTCGCCATTGATGGGCGGCATCAGGCCGATGAGCAGCTTCAGCAGGGTCGACTTGCCGCAGCCCGAGCCGCCGAGGATCACGAAGATCTCGCCGCGACGGACGTCGAAGGTGACGTCCTTGAAGACGGTGCGGCGGCCGAAACGCATGGCCACGTCGCGGGCCCTGATGACGGCCTCCGGTGGGGTGTCCGTCTGAGCTTCCTTCTGGGCTTCCGTCTGGCCTTCCGTCGGGCCTTCCGTCTGGGCGGGCTCCGTCATCACCAGCCCAGCCGGAAGAAGAGGATGGCAAAGAGCCCGTCGAGCAGCACCAGCGCCACGATGCCGCCCACCACCGCGCCGGTCGCCGCATCGCCCACGGCCCGCGGCCCGCGGCCCGCCGAGAGGCCCGAACGGCAGCCGACATAGCCGATGGCCAGCCCGAAAGCCGCGCTCTTGGCCAAGCCGCCGGCGAGGTCGCCGATCGAGAGCCATTGCTCCAGCTGGTTCAGCACGGCGATGGGCGGGAAACCCAGGGTTGCCATGACGATGGCCATGCCGATGAGGCCAGTGACGTTCATGACCATGCTCAAAGCCGGCATGACCAGGGTGGAGGCGAGGATGCGCGGGACGACCAGCCAGGCCATGGGGTCGAGGCCCATGGTCTTGAGCGCGTCCACCTCCTCGTTCACCCGCATCGTCCCGAGCTCCGCGGCATAGGCCGAGCCGGTGCGCCCGGCGAGGATCACGCCGGCGAGCAGCGGGCCGAGCTCGCGCGTCAGCGAGATGCCGACGAGCTGCGGGATGAAGATCTCGGCGCCGAACTGCCGCATGGGCACGGAGGACTGGAAGGCCAGGATCAGCCCGATCAGCGTGCCGAGCAGCATGCAGAGGGGGAAGGCCTGGGTGCCGGCCTCGTCCAGATGGCGCAGCAGCTCGGCCCAGCGCAGCCGCCAGGGGCGCGGCAGGATGCCGAGGGCGGTGAGGATGGTGTCACCCATGAAGCCGGCGCGCTCGAGGAACTTCCGGTAGCGGTCGAGCGTGTAAGCGCCCAACGCGGACACCGGCCGGAACCTGTAGTGATGCGGCATCGCGGGCCTGGCCGCGCTCAGGCCCTTGCGGAAGCGCTCCAGCGTGCCCTTGGCCGCCGGGTCCTGGGGCTCAACCCATGCGGCCTCGTGCCCCGCGAGCGAGACCAGGAGCGCGGCGCCCCCGGCGTCGAGGGACGTGACCTCGCCGGCGTCGAGGGTGACGTCAGGGGCGCCCTTGGCGGCACGATGGGCCTCGTCCCAGCGGGCGGCGGCGGCGGCACGGTCCAGCGGTCCCGCGAAGCGGAGGTGAAGCCGGCCGCCCCTGGTCTCGGCACTGAACGTATCGGTCGGCATGCGAGCCGACCATGCACGCCGGGGGTGCGGGGGTTCAAGGGCCGTGGGGCGTTTTCAGAGTGTCGAAACGCAACGGAGTCCGTTTTGAAGCGCGATCCGTCGAAAGCCGGCGCGCAGAAGCCGTGGATCGCCCTCTCGGCACCGTCCTGAAGCGTGGGCTTCAGCGGCGCGGTGGCGTCATGAGGGCGTGCATCAGGACTGCCGCCGCCGCAGCGACATTGAGGCTCTCCACCAGGCCGGAGCCGGGCAGCGTGACGCGGAACTGGCAGGCGGCGAGGACCTCGGGCGAGAGGCCGGTCTCCTCGTGTCCCAGGACCAGGGCGATGGGCTTGTTGCGCGGCAGGGCCTCGGGCGGCAGGCCGCCGGTCGCGGCG
>JAQGHZ010000717.1 GCA_028291485.1 Rubritepida sp.
GGTTGCGGCCGTGGCGGCCGATGCCGTGAACCAGCCCGCCCTGCGCCCGCGCCTGGACGAGCTCGGCCTGCTGCCCGCCGCCGGGGGGCCGGAAGCGCTGGCCCGTTTCCTTGCCGCCGAACGCGAGGCCATGGGCGCGCTCATCGCCGCCGAGGGCATCCGGCTGGACGGGTAAGATCCCGTTAACCGGCGGCGGCTGGCTTCCTCGCAACAGGCGCTTGACGCCGTCGGGGGAGGCGCGTTTCTGACGGCGATTTCACCGCAGCGCCCCGGAGGTTCAGACCCTCCCTGGCCTCGGCCACCTGGGAGAGTTGACGCCATGTTCCGTCGTGAATTGCTGATGGCAGGCCTGACCGCCGCGCTGGTCACGCCGGCGCTGGCACAAGGTTGGTCCCCCGCGCGTTCCGTCCGCCTGATCGCGCCCTATGCGCCGGGCGGCGGCGTGGATACCTCGGCGCGGCTGCTCTCCGTGCCGATGACGGCGGCGCTGGGCCAGTCGGTGGTGGTGGACAATCGCGGCGGCGCCGGCGGCTCGATCGGCGCGGGTGAGGTCGCCCGCAGCGCGCCGGACGGGCTGACCGTCATGATCGACGCGCTCGCCCACACGGTGAACCCGGCGCTGATGCGCGGGCTACCCTTCGACTATGCGACGGCCTTCACGCCGATCAGCCAGGTGTTGATCTGGCCGCAGATCCTGATCGTGCCGGCCAACCTGCCAGTGCGGAACCTCCAGGAATTCGTGGCCTATGCGAAGGCGCGGCCAGGGCAGCTCACCTACGGCTCCTCCGGCAACGCGACCGCCGCGCATCTGGCCTCGGCGCTGCTGACGCGCCGGGCGGGGCTGGACATCACGCATGTGCCCTATCGTGGCGGGGCGCCGGCCCTGCAGGATCTCGTGGCAGCCAATCTCACCTTCGCCTTCGGCACGGTCGCCTCCTCGCTGCAGCTCGCGCAGGAGGGGCGGGTGCGGGCATTGGCCGTCAGTTCGACGACGCGGCTGGCCGCCCTGCCCGATATCCCCACCGTCGCCGAGCAGGGTTTTCCGGGCTTCGAGCTGAACGAGTGGAACGGGCTCTATGGCCCGGCCGGCCTGCCGGGGCCCGTCATCGCGCGCTGGTTCGAGGCGGTGAAGATGGCGCTGGCCGACACGGCCGTGCGGGCGCGGCTGGACACGCTGGGCGCGATCCCGGTCGGTAGCGAGCCGGAGCCCTTTGCGGCCTATGTGCGCCAGCAGCGCGAGGCAATGGCCGTGCTCGTGCGTGAGACGGGGATGGAGTTGGGCTGAACACGGTCGGAAATCCTGAGGGGCTCCGCCCCTCAAACTCCCCGGCAAGAACCTCAGGTTCTTGCATCTCCGATTGGATTTTTATTCGAGATCAAATTGGTGGGGTCCAGGGATTAGAATTCCTGGCGGGGGTCGAGGGGGGCAGAGCCCCTCGCCATCAGAACTCCCGGCGCGGCGGCCGGCGGTCGCGGGGCGGCGGCGGCGGAGCGGCCAGCTCCGCCTCCAGCTCCTTGATCTTCGTCTTCACGGAATCGCGCAGCGCCGGCGTGGCATGCGCCTTCATCCCCGCGAGCACTTCCTTCAGATCGCGCAGCTGCTTTTCCTTCTCCACGCGGGTGCGGGAGATGGGGCGGTTGTCGCTGAGCTGGCCTTCGCGTGAGCGCATCTCAGACGCCCAGCATCAGGCGGCGGGGATCCTCGATCGCGTCCTTCACGCGGACGAGGAAGGACACAGCCTCCTTCCCGTCGACGATCCGGTGATCGTAGGACAGTGCCAGGTACATCATCGGCCGGATCTCCACCTTGCCGCCGACGGCCATCGGCCGCTCCTGGATCTTATGCATGCCCAGGATGCCCGACTGCGGCGGGTTCAGGATCGGCGTGGACATCAGCGAGCCGTAGATGCCGCCATTGGTGATGGTGAAGCTGCCGCCCGCCATCTCCTCCAGCTTGAGCTGGCCGTCGCGGACGCGCTTGCCGAAATCGCCGATGCGCTTCTCGATCTCAGCGAAGCCCATCCCGTCGGCATTGCGCAGCACCGGCACGACGAGGCCCGAGGGCCCGCCCACCGCGATGCCCATATGGACGGCCTTGCGGTAGATCACCGTGTCGGCGCCCTCGATCTCGGCGTTCACCGCCGGGAATTCCTTCAGCGCGGCCACGCAGGCCGAGACGAAGAAGGACATGAAGCCGAGCTTCACGCCGTGGCGCTTCTCGAAGGCGTCCTTGTACTCGGCGCGCATGGCCATCACCGCGCCCATATCCACCTCGTTGAAGGTGGTGAGCATGGCGGCGGTGTTCTGCGCCTCCTTCAGGCGCCGCGCGATGGTGGCGCGCAGGCGCGTCATCTTCACGCGCTCCTCGCCCTCTTCCAGGGCGCGGGCGGGTTTGGAGACGACGGCGGCCGGCGCGGCGGTGGCCGGGCGGCTGAGGAAGTCGATCACGTCGCCCTTGGCGATCCGGCCGTCCTTGGCCGAGCCGGCGCCGACCTGCGTGGCCGTGACGTTGTTCTCGGCCATGAGCTTGGCGGCGGCGGGCAGCGGCGCACCGGCCAAGGCACCCTTGTCCTCGGAGGCGGCGATGGAGCCGGCGCCCGTGCCGGGCGGCTTGGCGGCGGCCGTCGG
>JAQGHZ010000722.1 GCA_028291485.1 Rubritepida sp.
ATCGTGCCGGTGGGCCCGTTCGACGAGCCGGGCCTGGTCGTCGGTGGTAAGGACGGAGCCGGTTGGAGAGGGGTGGGCTGTCCAGCGATGTTCTGGCTGTTCGGGGTCGTCGGCGTGGGAGTGGTGACGACCTGGGCGAAGCTGGCGAGCGGCGAAATCGCGACGGTCGCTGCGAACGCGGCTGGAAGAAGACATCTAAAGGTCATGGCTGGCCTCCTCTCGGTTGGCGGGGGATTTTCCCCGCTCCGAGTCAAAGCGTCGGTGGTCGTTGCTGGTTGCACCCTTGTCCCTGGATCGCATCGGCCGCCTGCTGATCCGAACTTCGCTTGGCTTCATCGCGCGATTGAGCGGATGGGCGTCCACGCGCAGCGTCGCTCTCGGCCTGAGCCACCAAAAAGTTGGGCTAGAAAAGGCCCGTCAGCCACATGACTGACGGACCGCACGGGCAATTTAAAAATTACGTCATCAGTTGCCAGGGCCGGCCAGCGTAATCTCGATGCGGCGGTTCTGAGCGTGGCCATCGGGGGTGTCGGTCGGGGCAATCGGATTTGCCTCGCCCCGGCCATCGGCCGAGACGATGTTCCTCGGCGTGCCGTGATGGTCACTCTGCCCGACCGAACCTGAAGCATTGTCGGTTGAGAAAGTGGGGATCATTGCAGGCGTAGCTGCGTCGGCGCAGCGTCCGCATCGCCATCAATGAACTGGCCTTCCCGCTCGTGTCGTCTCTCATCGCATGAAGGCACGGCGATAGGTACGCCGCCGGGCGCCGGCAAAGGAGACGGGCGTCAGTGGCATCCCGATGACGTCGATGAAAACCGACACTTCGCCGCCGCTCACCGGCATCGTCCCCTCGAGAACGGCAATCGTGTAATGCAACTTGTCGCCGTCCAACGCAGGGTTTTGCAGCACGGCGACGACCTGACGCAGATCATTTCCGTCGAAGATGGAGATGTCGGCATTCGGCGGATCTTTCAGGAAGCTGTCACTTCCCTGGCTCCAAAAAGGCACAAAGCCAGCGGTGCGCATATTGCCGGCGATGCGCTCTGGGCGGTCGGAGAACATGATGGTCACGGGGCTGACCTCGTGAAGGGTCAGCCGATTGGCCGCGCGATCGAAGCTCATGCGCTTCGCTGTCTGCACGAAGAGGAAGTCGGCCATCCCAACTGTAGGTGCCGTTTGGGCCTGGGCCTTCGTGATCGCGGCAGTCGCCGAAGCGGCCGCAACGAGGAACCTTCTGGTTGTCATTGGTAGCTCCTCTAATAATTTGGCGAGAGCAAAAGACGTAAGTGCCTGGATATGCCAGATTGCTCTGTGCAAGA
The DNA here is from genome assembly GCA_028291485.1 of Rubritepida sp. GTDB lineage: Bacteria > Pseudomonadota > Alphaproteobacteria > Acetobacterales > Acetobacteraceae > Roseococcus. Next base: position 1,320 of record JAQGHZ010000722.1, read on the forward strand.
GACGCGATTCGCTCCTGCGCCAAAAATGGATACCGATTTCCGCAAATAACGACCTGTCCCGGCAATTATTCTATCAGCCTTGGCGTCCAGGCCGAGCTACATGAGTAGCGCTGCATGAGAGTTGCCATTTCAAGTCAGTCTCGATCGATCGAGACTGACAGAATGGCGCTGACGGAGAGAAAAATGGCTCAGAAACGTTGGACGCGTCGTCAAAGTCGACGGCCCTGGCCGGTTCGACGTGATCAATGTGGATGGGGGCGGGGTCTACACCATCCGTGTCACCGATCCGGCTCGCCTGGCGGCCGTCACCGCATTGAAGGTCGGTGATTCATTGACGGTTTCGGTCGGCGCACTCACCCTGAGCTCCGTTGCAGGTTGCGACCTTTTCGGCCTGATCTGCTGAGGCGTCATCGCACCCCATAGCGTTTTCTGAGCGGGCCGTGCTGCCGCGACATTTCGGTGGACGGCCCTGCTCGGTGCAGAAGTCAGCGCGCATCGGGACGGATTTGGCAGGCACGGTGGTGCGACTGCTTTACACGAGTCCCGATGTCAGCTGTCGTCGGACGAAGCCGAATTCCAACAGGGGGCGCACGTCGTGAGTGCATTGGCCATATCGGCCGCGGTCTTCGCATCGACCCTGTTGTCGGGCTTCATCGGCCTCGCGCTCGCCCGGAAGCTGCCTCAAGATCACATAGACCAGGGATCAAAGGACTGTGTGCGGCTCGTCATGGGCTTTGTCTCGACCGTGGCGGCCCTCGTTCTGAGCATGCTCATTGCCTCGGCCAAGAACAACTACGACGTGCGCGGCAACCAGCTTCAGACCCTGTCTGCGGGAATCCTGTCTCTGGACCATCTGCTGTGGCGCTACGGCGCCGAAACCGCGGAACTCCGCATAGGCCTGCGAAACGATCTGACGCAGATGCTCGATCAGGTCTGGAACGGGGACCGGTTTGTCATCGCGCGGCTCGGCCTGGGACAGCGGGACCGGCGCCTCGTGGACTTCGCCCAGCCGATCCAGTCGCTTCCGCTGGGGAGCGAGGATCAGCGCGCCACCAGGAACCAGGCTATCCAGATGGCCGACACACTCAATGCCATTCGCGTGCAGATGACCCAGGTGATCGGAAGAACGATTCCGTACCCGGTCCTGCTGGTGCTTGGCTCATGGATGACGGCCCTGTTCTTCAGCTTCGGAATGTTCGCACGACCGAACAGGGCCGTGCTGGGTGCCATGACGGTCGGCGCCATCTGCCTCGCAGGGGCGATCTTCCTGATCCTGGAACTGGACCAGCCATTCGATGGCATAATGGGGTTGTCCGACGCTCCGCTGCGGCAGGCCATCGGCATGATTGGTCACGATGAGTGACGTCGTTCTCGTCGTGCGACGTTCCGCGGCCATTGGCGCGGCGCTTGACGATGAGCAGGTATTTTCCTGGCGGTCGATCCCGACCTGCGGCAACGAAAACCAGAGAGAACGGCCATGGAAGCTCCTGTCACCACCCTGGCACGGCGCGCGCTCGCCACGACCGCGCTCGCGCTCGTCGCGGCGTCCGACGCGTCCGCTCAGAACGCGCAGCGCGACCCATTGCCTTCATGGCGCGACGGGCCGACCAAGCGCGCGATCTTCGCTCTGATCCGGCAGTCGGTCCGTCTCGGCACGCCGGATTTCATCCCGCCGGCCGAGCGCGTGGCTGTCTTCGACAATGACGGCACGCTCTGGGTGGAGCAGCCCATCTACACCCAGCTGTCCTTCGCGCTCGACAGGCTGCGCACCATGGCGCAACAGGATCCATCCCTGGCCGAGCGCCAGCCCTTCAAGGCCGCGATCGAGGGCGACATGCGTGCCGTGATGGCGGGGGGCGAGCACGCGCTCGCCGAGATCGTGGCCGTCACGCATTCGGGCATGTCGCAGGAGGTCTTCGCCGGCATGGTCACCCAATGGATGAGCACCGCGCGGCATCCGCGCTTCCAGCGGCCGTATTCCCAGCTCTTCTATGAGCCGATGCTGGAGGTCATGCGCCTGTTGCGTCGCGAAGGCTTCGCGGTGTGGATCGTGACAGGCGGCGGCCAGGAATTCGTCCGCGCGTTCGGAATGGCGACCTACGACGTCCCGCTCGACAGGGTGGTGGGCTCGGTCGGCAAGACCGAGTTCCGCATCCTGCCCGACGGCAAATCCGAGCTGTACCGCTTGCCTGCGATCGATGCCGTCGACGACGGACCGGGCAAGCCCATCGGCATCGGCCGCTTCATCGGACGGCGCCCGACCATCGCCTTCGGCAATTCGGACGGCGATATCGAGATGCTGCAATATACCACGACCAGCCCCGGGCGGCGCCTCGGGCTGTTCGTGCGCCATGACGACGCGGTCCGCGAATACGCCTACGATCGGGACACGCATATCGGCAAGCTCGATCGCGGGCTGACCCTCGCGCCGCAGGCGGGCTGGAAGCTGATTTCGATGAAGGACGACTGGTTGCGCATCTTTGCGGGGTGAGGCGGCGCATGTCCGGATCACCTTGCAAACGCCCGATCGACGTCACCGAGCCAAGTGTTCGGGCGGATCGCCGGTGCGCATCCGCTTTGGCGCTTCCTCCGACTGCGGGTAGAGAAAGTAGCAGATGAGACAAATCCTTGCTTTCAGCGCCATTGTAGAATTTGGCACGGGCTCAGGTCTGCTGGGCACGAATGCCGGTTTATGTGCATCGATTTCACGTGGCAAAGCGGGGGACACCTGATGCCCGACTTAGTGCCCGCCGCGGGCCTGAACATGGCCTGGATTGCCGGCGGTGCATTCGCTATGGGCTCGGACCGGCACTACGCTGAAGAGCGACCGTCGCATCAGGTCTCCGTTAAGGGTTTCTGGATGGACGAGGTTGCAGTGACGAATGCTGCATTTGCCGCCTTTGTTGCCGCCACAGGCTATATCACCGTCGCTGAGCGCCCGCTCGATCCAGCAACCTATCCTGGCGCCCTGCCGGGCATGCTGATGCCCGGCGCCCTGGTCTTTCGCATGACCGAGGGGCCGGTCGACACCAGCGACTACCGTCACTGGTGGGCGTGGACACCAGGTGCGTGCTGGAGTCACCCGGAGGGTCCGGGAAGCACGCTCGACGGGCGCCAGGACCACCCCGTCGTGCATGTCGCCTTCGAGGACGCCGAGGCCTACGCGCACTGGGCCGGCAAGGCGCTGCCGACCGAGGCAGAATGGGAGTGCGCGGCACGCGGTGGTCTTGAGGGCGCGGAATTCGCCTGGGGCAACGAGTTCACTCCGGCCGGCGTGCACCTTGCCAACACATGGCAAGGGCCTTTTCCGTGGCGCAACTTCGCCACTGACGGATTCGCCGCCACCTGTCCGGTACGCAGCTACCCACCGAACGGCTACGGCCTGTTCGAGATGTGCGGCAACACCTGGGAGTGGACCAGCGATTGGTTCGCGGCACGGCATGATCCATTGAAACCCGGCTGCTGCGCCGCTGAGGCCAGCAGGGACCCGCGTCAGTCCAGCCCCATTCCCCGCAAGGTGGTGAAGGGTGGCTCCTTCCTTTGCGCCCCGAGCTACTGCCGCCGGTACCGCCCCTCCGCCCGTCACGCGCAGATGATCGACACCGGCATGAGTCACATCGGCTTTCGGTGCATCTGGCGGGATCCCACGGCCGCATGAAGCGGGCCGACGGATTGGGCGGTCGAAGTTCAGGCTCCTTCCGGGTCAGCTTGAATGGCGGATG
>JAQGHZ010000735.1 GCA_028291485.1 Rubritepida sp.
GACCTGCGCGGACGGCTGAACCGCCACGCCGCCGCAATGCGCGACAGCGTGGGCGAGACGGGCGTGACCGTGCAGGAGGTGATCGCGCGTCTGGCCGCGCTGCGCGCCTCGGGCGCCACACCGCCGCCCTTCCGGCTGGACGCCGCGGACTGGGATGCCGCGCGGCTGCGCAACCTGCGCTCGGGCGCGCGCGAGCTGGCGGCGAACAGCGCCGGCGTGCGCAGCCCCTGGCGCGGCGTGTCGGCCTCGCTCGACGCCATCGCCGCGAGCCGCTTCCAGGCGGAACTGCCGCGCCAGATCCGCGCTTTGGCCGCCACGCCGGGAAGCCTTGCCGAGGCCGAGTATGCCCTCGCGGCCGAGGCGCTTCGAAGCAATGCGCCTATCCAGCCCCTCGAGGTTGAGGCCGCGAAGGAACGCCTTGCCGATCTGCGCCGCGTCGCCTCGGCCCGTATCGAACGGCGATTCCTGCCGGGCGCACTGAACGCCCCCGGGCTGGCCGCCGCGCGCGGCACGCTGGCCCAGCCGGGCGGCATTTTCGGTTTCCTCGACGGCGCGCGGCGCGACGCGAAGGCCGCCATCGCGGCGGCTCTGCGCGATCCGGAGGATACCGGTGCGCTGGAGGCGCTGCTCGCCGCTCAGGCCGCGCAATCGCGCCTTGGGGAAGGCCCGGACGAGGCGACGCTCGCCGCACGCCTTTCCTGGTTCGACCAGCATGCTGCGGTCTTCGACGTTCCGCCCGCCACTCAGGCCCAAAGCGCCGCGCTCGCCGCCTGGGCGGAGATCCGTGACGCGACCGGCCTCGAAGCGCCCGAATCCTTCGCCGCTTTGGCCGAACGCCTCGCCGCCATGGCCGCCGAACCGGAGGCACTCGCCCCCTGGCTGGGCTGGTCCCGCGCCATGGCCGCCGAGCCGACGCTGACACCTCTCGCCGAGGCGCTGGAATCCGGCGCCGTCGCGCCCGGCGACGCGGAATCCACGCTCGACTTCGCCGCCCTCGAGGCCCTGTTCCGGGTCGCGATGCGGCAGCATCCCGAGCTCGCCGCCTTCGACGGCGCCGCCGCCGACCGCCTCGTCGCCGATTTCCGCGAGGCCGACGCCGCTCGCGTGCGCCTCGCCCGCAGCGAGGCCGCCGCGAAGCACGCGGAACGCCTGGCCGCGCTGCGCCAGGGCGAGGAAGCCTCCTCCCTCGCCTTCCTGCGTGGCGAGTTCGAGCGCAAGCGCGGCCATGCGCCCATCCGCACGCTGATGACCCGCGCCGCGCCGCTCATCCGCAAGGCCAAGCCCATCTTCATGCTGAGCCCGCTGACCGTGGCGCAGTTCCTGGCCAATCCGCATCATGCGACCCTGCCCGGCTTCCCGGTCTTCGACCTGATGGTCATGGACGAGGCCAGCCAGATCGAGCCGGTGGACGCGATGGGCGCCATCGCCCGCGCCAACCAGGTCGTGGTCGTCGGCGACGACAAGCAGATGCCGCCCACCCGCTTCTTCCAGCGCATGACCGAGGACGACGGGGAAGACGCCCCCGACGAGGCTTCCGTGCTGGACGCGCGCGACGTGGAAAGCATCCTCGGCCTCGCCAATGCACGCGGCATCCCGGGCGCGATGCTGCGCTGGCACTACCGCAGCCGGCACGAGAGCCTGATCGCCACGTCCAATGCCGAGTTCTACGGCGGCCGCCTGCTGGTCCTGCCCTCGCCGCGCCCGCGCAGCCCGGCACTCGGCCTCTCGCTGGTGCGCGTGGAGGGCCGCTTCACGGGCAGCGCCAACGCCGCCGAGGCGCAGGCCATCGCCGAGGCCGTGCTGCGCCACGCGAAGGAGACGCCGGACGACACGCTCGGCGTCGCCGCCTTCTCCGTCACGCAGCGCGACGCGATCCTCGACGCGGTGGAGGCGCTGCGCCGCACCAACCCCGACACGGAAGGCTTCTTCACCGCCCACCCCGCCGAGCCCTTCTTCGTGAAGAACCTGGAAAACGTGCAGGGGGACGAGCGCGACGCCATCCTGATCAGCGTCGGCTACGGGCGCGACGGCAACAACCGCCTCGCCATGCGCTTCGGCCCGCTCTCCATGGAGGGCGGCGAGCGGCGGCTGAACGTGCTCATCACGCGGGCGAAGCGGCGCTGCATCGTCTTCTCGGGCATCGGCGCGGAGGAGATCGACCTCGCCCGTGCCGGCGGGAGCGGCGTGGCGGCGCTGAAGGCCTTTCTGGGCTTCGCGGCAGGCACCGAGGGCCGGGACCTGGAGTTCGGCCAGGCCTCGCCGATCGGCGCGTTGATCGGCGGGCTCGTCACCGAGTCGGGCCGTGTGGCGGTGCCGCATCTAGGCCTTTCCGGCCTCTTCCTCGACGTCGCGGCACGGGGCCAGGACGGCTTCGACCTCGGCATCGAGCTGGACGGCGCCGACTGGTCCGCCCTCCGCTGCGCGCGCGACCGGGACCGCGGCCGGCAATCGGCGCTGGAGGGCATGGGCTGGAAGCTGGCGCGAAGCTGGTCGCTCGACTGGCTCAACCAGCCCGAGACGGCCCAGGCCCGGCTGCGCGGCCCCCTCGGCCTCGCCGCGCCCGCCGCCCCCAGCGTCACCGCCGATCCCGGCCTCGCCGCGCCCTACCGCGAGACCGCGATGGAGAAGCCGCCGGCCAACCGCGCCGAGCTCGGACAACTCGTCGCCGCCATCATCGCCACGGAAGCGCCCATCCACCCGGACGCCATCGCCGAGCGGCTGCGCCTCCTGCTCGGTCCCGCCACGCCCGACGCGAAGACCTGCGCCGCCGCCCTCAACGAGGCGAAGCTGCTCCACGGCGCGCATGAAGAGGCCGGCTTCTGGTTCCCGGAGGAGGCCGCGGCCATCGCGCCACGCGACCGCCGCGTTGCCGCCGGCTTCACCCGCCGGCCATCCCTGATCCACCCGGAAGAAGTGGCCGCTGCGGCCCGAATCCTGCTCAACATCCAGCCTCAGGCCGTGGAGGAGGAACTCGCCGCGGGGGTCACGCGGTTGCTGGGCCTCGACTCCGTCGCCGCCCCTGCCATGGCTGCGCGCCTCGCCATGCTGATAGGGTCCGGACAAATCATTCTGCCGGCGGGAGGATGATCGATTAAGTCAATGGTAATGCTCAAAACTATTCATTGGCAAAATGCATGTTGCACCGCCATATCGTCCTACAGGAACGCGGCGACGCGGACCGAAAGTCACCACTTCCCGTAGGAGAGACACTGCATGCTGACCGTTGGCGACAAGTTTCCCA
>JAQGHZ010000749.1 GCA_028291485.1 Rubritepida sp.
ATCGTCTCCTGGTCGATGACCTGGACCGTGCCGGCTAGGCTGGAGCGCGGCTCCGGCCGGCCCGTGGAGGTGACGACCATCTCGTCCCGCGAGATGGGGATGCGGACGTCCTGAGCCTGCGCGGCGGCGGGAAGGATCGCGGCGGTAGCGAGGAGAAGGCGACGCATCAGGCGAGATCCCAGATCAGCAGGGCCGAGAGTTTCGGGGCGGAGAGTTCGAGGCCTCCCTCCGCCAAGGGCTTCAAGGCGGTGCGCAGATGTTCCCTCAGCGCGTCGTGCCGCTCATCCTCCGACGTGAAGCGGAGTTGCGTGGCACAATGCGCGAACGCCTCCTCGCGCGTCTCGAAGCGGGCCGAAAAGCTCCAGGGGAAGAGCGCGCTGCGGTTCGGCTGGCGCTGCGGGCCCAGTGCGGCGAGCACCGCCGCCACCGCGGGCTTCTCCTCCTCGCGATGCAGAGGCGCGGGCAGCGCGCCGGAGAGGCACCAGCGCTTCGGGCCGCGCTGCGCGGGCACGATCCAGGCGATGGCGCGCGTGGCACAGAAGCGCATCAGGCCGAGCAGTTGCTCCGCCGCTTCCAGCGGGCCGGAGGTATTGGCGGCAAGGGCCATCTCCACGCGCGGGATCGGCGGCAGTTCCTGCCACTGCGCGTCGATCGGGCGAAGTCCCGGATGGCTGGTGCGCGACAGGCGGCCGAGCCGCGCGCGCAGGTAGCGGCTGGGCTCGACGGCGAACCAGGGCGACTCCGGCGCGACCCAGCCGAGCGCGGGATGCCCGGCGCCGGCGCCCAGATCGAGCAGGCTCGCGGGCCGGCCCAGCGCGGCGAGCAGCGCGGAAGCGGCCTGCGCGCCGTAATCCGAGCGGTCCATGCCATGGGCGTAGAAACGCGCGGCGCGGTCCGGCCAGATGGGTTGCGGAGAGGCGGAATGCACCGCCGGGAAAGGACTCATCGCGTCACCTGTCCCCGGTGCACCCCGCCCGGATCCTCGTAGGTTGCGATGGCCTTGCGGCGCATCGGCAAGGGCAGGTCTCCTGGCTCGCGGGTCATCGAATCCGGCCCTGCCTTCCCGCGGCTCTCGCCGCAGTGGCCCGCCTCACGGCGGATGGGCCAGCGTCTCGCCGCTGACAGTTGCGGGGGCAGCTGCCGACTTGCCCGGGGCGGAGGAGTATTCCCCCGGCGGACGCACGGCATTCCCTTTTCACCCGCTCGCGCGGGACCATTGCGGGGGCAATGCTAGGCAAGGCACCGGAGGCTGCGCAAGGTGTCTGTGTTGAAACGGGGAATCCATGTCCGCGCTGTTGCATGTTTGCGCGCCCTGCACCCACCCCGGCCGGGAGAAGCGCGGGCCGGTGAAGGCGGGCAAGCTCTTCGCGACGCGGCTCGCGGCGGAAGTGGCCGCACGGCCGGAACTCGCGGATTTGCGCGTGGTCGCGGGGCCCGGACGCTGGAGCTGGCTGATCGGTGGGCTCGACCCGGATGCCTCGACGGATGATCTGCTGGAGGCGCCCGACGGCTTCGTCGGGAAGGATCAGCGACCCAAGCCGATTCGCCCCCTTCTGCTGGGCCGCGTGCCGCCGCCGGACCTGCCGGAGCTGCGAGAGCCTCCGCTCAGGGAGCCTTCCACGCGCTGATCGCGTCGCCGGAGATCCAAAGACCCTCGCCGGGCTTCGGCACATGCGCCAGCCATTCCCGCGGGGCCTGGCCGAGCAGCGAGCCGGCCAGCGCCCCGATCGGCCCGCCATGGGCGACGACCAGCACGGCGGCATCGGCCGGAAGTTCCCGCCACCAGCCCAGCACCCGCGCCGCCAGCTCGTTTGTCGTCTCGCCGCCACCGGGGCGGAAGCTGTCCGGCGCGTCGAGCATGCCGTCCATGGCATCGCCCTCGGCCCGCCAGACGGCCTCCCAGCCGACGCCCTCCCAGGTGCCGAAATCGCGCTCCGCCAGGCGCGGCTCGATCTCCAGAGGCCTGCCGCGGGACAGCAGGCCACCCGGCCACCGGGCGCGCCGGGCCGGCGAGACGATGATGCGATCGAAGTCCTGCGCCTTCACGCCTTCGGGCCATCGCCGCGCGCGCGCGCGGCCGGCGCGGCTCAGCCCCGCATCGCTGCGCCCGTAGCAGCGGCCCGACCAATGCGGCGCGACCTCCGGATGGCGCAGCAGCAGCGCGCGCCTCATCGCTCCATCGCGAAAGCGAGGGTCGCCAGCACGATGCCGACATAGCCCGCCGCGCCGATGGCATCGCCCGTGCTGCCGCCGATCCGCCGGCGCAGCAGCGCGCGGTACCAGAGGAGGAAGAGCCCGCCGAGGATCAGCCAGGCGGCCATGGCACGCATATCGGCGAAGACGCCCAGAAGGAGGGCGGGCGCGGCCAGCAGCGCTGCGATGCCAACGCCCTTCCAGTCCGCCGAGGGGGCGACGCTGCCGCCCAGGCCCTCGCGCCCCGGCACGGGCGGTACGGCGGCCATCACGGCGAGCATCAGAAGCCGTCCCAGCGCGCCCGAGACCACGAGGGCGATCATGGCCTTGATGGGATCGGGCATCGCCATCAGCCCGACCGCGCGCAAGGCGACGCCGAAGCCCAGCCCCAGCGCTCCGAACGCGCCGATGCGGCTGTCCTTCAGGATGCGCAGCACGTCCTCCGGCGTGCGGCCGCCGCCGAGCCCGTCGCAGAGATCGGCCAGCGCGTCCTCGTGCAGCGCGCCGGTCAGCCGCGCTTCGAGGGCGAGGGCCACCAGCACGGCCAGCGTGAAGGGTAACGCCAGATCGGCCAGCCAGAGGGCCATCGCCGTCAGCACGCCGATGCCCGCGCCGACCAGCGGGAAGAGCAGCAGCGCGCGGCGGATCTCCTGCCGGAAGGCCTCGGAGGTCTCGGCGCCGCCCGGCACCGGCAGGCGCGTCAGGAACTGGATGGCCGTGGCGGCGGCCCGCATCATCCGCCCGTGACCTCGGCGTCCGTGACTTCGGCGGGCGTGACTTCGGCAAGCGTGGCGACATCGCGCAGCAGGGCGGCGGCGGCATCGAGCATCGGCAGCAGCAGCAGCGCCCCCGTGCCCTCGCCCAGACGCAGCTCCCATTCGAGGAAGGGCTCCAGGCCGAGGCGTTCGAGGACCAGCGCGTGGCCCGGCTCGGCGCTGCGATGCGCGGCGATGCAGCCGCGCAGCGCGCGGGGGTCCAGCGCCTGGGCCACCAGCGCGCCGGCGCCGACGATGAAGCCGTCCAGCACCACGGTGATGCCGTGCCGCGCGGCCTCCGCGATGCAGCCGGCGATGGCCACGATCTCGAAGCCCGCGACGGCGGCGATGGCGGCGCGCGGATCGGCGATGGCGCGGGCACGCGCGACGGCCTCGGCCACCACCTCACGCTTGCGGGCCAGTGTCTGCGAGGTGGCGCCGGCCCCCGTGCCCACCACGAGATCGGTCGGCGCATGCGCCAGCAACGCGGCCAGGCAGGCGGCCGAGGTCGTGTTGCCGATGCCCATCTCGCCGAGCGCGAGAACGCGGATTCCGGCCTCGGCGGCCTCGGCCGCAGCGCGGGCGCCGAGGGCGAGCGCGGCATCGAATTCCGCCAGCGTCATCGCCGGGCCACGCGCGAGATTCGCGGTGCCCCGCGCCACCCGCCAGTCGCGATAGGCCGTGCCCGACAGGCCCTCGGATTTCGAGCCCGCATCCACCAGCACCATGTCGGCGCCCGCCCCACGCGCCAGCGCGGCCGAGCCGGCGCGGCCCTCCAGCATCAGCCGCATCATCGCGGTGGTGACGGCATCAGGCCAAAGGCCGACACCCTCCGC
>JAQGHZ010000003.1 GCA_028291485.1 Rubritepida sp.
GGATTCGGCGAGTTCGTCTACTTCGCCTTCGTGGTCGGCTGCACCTTCCAGGTCAGCGACGCCACGACGAACACACCACGCATGCGCCGCATGGTGCTCCTGCACGGGCTCATGGCCTTCTGGTTCAACACGGTGGTCTTGGCCTCCGCCGTGAGCACCGTGTCCAGCCTGGCCGGCTGATCAGGACGGCGAAGCAGGGCGGCGAATCCGGCCGCCCTACCTCACATCCGCGCATGGATCGCGCGGCGCAGGCGAGACGGCGGAGCCGCCGCCTGCCATCTGGAGACCAAAATCAGCTCGGAGTGATGCGCGTGATCTTCGAGCCATTCACGGCGACGGCCGCCATCAGACCCTGCTGGTTGAAGGTGATCGCGTAGACCGGCTCGGTCAACGTCGTCGACGTGGCATTGGCCTGCACGCCCCGGTCGAGCACCACGACCGTCGGGCCGGTGCCGATCTCCCAGCCATCCGCGTTCATCAGCGCGCGGAGGCTGTCGTCGGTCATGAAGAACATCGCGAGACCCGCGGCCTGCGCGCCGGCCAGCAGGCCGAAGGAGAGGCCGGCGATGTTATAGTAGCCGGTCGTGGCCTCGCCGCGGACCAGCGCGCCCTCGCCATATTGGCCGCCGACGATGAAGCCGCCGCTGACGATGCGGGGGAAGACCAGGACCGCCTTGGCCGAGCGGAAGAGCGGCGCGGCGTTGCTCATGCCCCGCAACCGGACCAGGGCCGCGGCGACATCGGCGTTGATCTCGGTTCGGCTGGCGGCCTCCGCGCGCTTCGGCGCGAGAAGCGGCGCGGCGGCAAGGAAGGGTAGCGCCGCGGCGGCGCGGGCAAGCTGACGACGTTGCATGGGAGGCTCCTGTCGTTGGGGGTTCAGTGCCCGGGAAACGCTGCCCAAGGGGGATGGTTGCACGCATCCTCCGGCCGGGGGAGGCTGCCGCCGCATCGTAATGGGCCAATCGTAATGGGAGAAAGCGACGTGATCCGGATCCTCGGCCGCGCCAACAGCAGCAATGTCTGGAAGCCCCTTTGGGTGCTCGAGGAGCTCGGCCTGCCCTACGAGCGCAGCGATGCGGGCATGGAACACGGTGTGGTCGACACGCCGGAATACCGCGCCCTCAACCCCAATGGCCGCATCCCCTCGCTGCGGCACGGCGATTTCGAGCTGTGGGAGAGCAACAGCATTTGCCGTTACCTCTGCCTGCTCGCGGGCGGCGACGCCAAGGGGCTCTACCCCGCGGAGCCCGCGAAGCGCGCCAGCGTGGACCGCTGGATGGACTGGCAGCTCTCCACCGTCTCGCCGGCCGAGCGCGACCTGTTCTGGACCATGGTTCGCACGCCGGAGGAGAAGCGCGATATGACCGCCGTGCGCAACGCGGTGACGAGCAGCGCGAAGTGCTGGGCGATCCTGGAGGACCGGCTGCAGGACGGGCGCCCCTATATCGACGGCGACACGCTGACGCTCGCCGACATCATCCTCGGCTGCTACGCGCGGCGCTGGTTCGGGCCGGAGGTGAAGGTGCTGGACATGCCGGAATTTCCGGTGCTGGAAGCCTGGTTCGAGAGGATCGGAGAGAGGCCTGGCTTCCGAAAATTCGTCGCGCCGAAACTGTTCTGACCCGCCAGGGAGCACGCTCCCTGGACCCACATCACCACGTCGCGCCCTGGCGGCGCATGCGCCGGATCACATACGCCGCCCACACCAGCTGCACCGCCAGCGCCGGCAGCACCACCAGCGGCTTGTCGGCCGGATCGAGCGTCAGGAAGACGATGGCCAGCGCGGCGTGGAACAGCGCGAAGCCCCAATGCACCCCCGCCACCACGCGCACCGGGACGCCCGTGCGCTGCGCCATCTGGTAGAGGTGCGAGCGGTGCGGCGCACTCACCCGCTCGCCCGCCAGGGCGCGCCGCGCCAGGGTGAAACTCGCGTCGAAGAGCAGCCCGAAGAGCAGCAACGGCACGATGAGGAAGCTGACCTGGCTCGCCTCGAAGCCGGCCGCCGCCACGCCCAGCACCGCCAGCATGAAGCCCGCGAACTGGCTGCCCACATCGCCCATGAAGATCCGCGCCGGATTCCAGTTGAACGGCAGGAACCCCGCGAAGCCGGCCAGCAGGAACATCGCGGCCGCATGCGCGAACCAGCTCTCGTTCAGCCCCGCGATCGCGGCCAGGGTCGCACTCGCGATGACCACGACGCCGGTCACCAGCCCGTCCAGCCCGTCCATGAAGTTCACGGCGTTGGTGCAGCCGACGATCCAGAACAGCGTGATCGCGAGACCGACGACTCCGAGCTCCACCTCGCCGATTCCCGGCAGGGCCAGGGTTCCGAGCTTGAGACCCGTGGCCATCGCCACCGCCGCCGCCAGCGCCTGCGCGCCGAGCTTCACCAGGAAGCTGAAGTCCTTGAGGTCGTCCGCCAGCGCGACTGCGGCGATCGCGACCGCCGCCAGCACCACCGCGGTGAAGCGCGTCTCGGCGAGGCTCGTGAAATGGTAGAAGACCAGCATCCCGACGATGAAGGCCAGCACCGGTCCTACGCCGCCGCCCTTGGGGGTCGGCCGGGTGTGCGACTTGCGCGCGTCGGGATGGTCGAGGATCGGCCAGGCGATCATCGCCCGCACCGCCGCGGCCGAAACGAGGGCGAGCGGCACGGCCATCAGCAGGGTGAGCAGATAGGGGGACATGGGCGCTGGGCTATGCAACGGGCCGGCCCGCGCCGCAATCGGGCGGCCCGTAGGTTCCGGGCTTGTTCTTGTCGTGCCGGGGGCTTGGGGCGATGCCGAGCGGCGCGATTCGAGGTGGAGGCCGCGTGCCGGTGGTATCGGTCCTCTGGGCCGCCTTCAACATCGCGATGATGATCCCGCTCCTGCCCTTCATCCGGGAGGAGATCACCTCTCACCGACGGAGGCGGGGCTGATGCTGGCGCCCTTCTCGCTGGCAGCGCTGGTCACGAACCTCGCGCTCGGCCCCTTCATCGACCGCTACGGTCGCCGGCGTTTCCTGGTGGCGGGCGCGCTGGGCGCGGCGACGGTCATCCTTCTCACGGCGGCCTCCCGCAGCGCCGTGCCGATCATCCTGGGCCGCGTCGCGACGGGATTCTTCATGCCGATGGTCGGCGCCTCGATCTTCGCGGCGCTGGCCGACTACGTGCCGGCGCCGGTGACCTTCCTCGCCGCCATGTCGATGGGGATGCTGGCGGGCGGGCTGGTCACGTGGCGATTGCCGATGATCGCCCTCGCGGCGTTCGCGCTGGCGCTGGCCGTCTTAGCTGCGGCCCGTCTTAGCTGCGACCCGTCTTGGCTGCTCCCGTTGCCGGCACGCTGCCGGACGCGCTTCCCTGCGCCCGCGCCGCGACCAGCGAGCGGCGGATGTCCTGCTCGCAGGCGATCAGCTGCGCCTCGGCCGCGCGGCGCTGCGTCTTGGCCTCTTCGGAAATACGCAGGCTGTCCTCGATCGTGCCGACCAGCGCGGCGTTCGCCTGCTTGATCGCCTCGATGTCGAAGCTCCCCCGCTCCAGCTCCTTGCGCGCCTCGGCATTGCCGGTCCGCAGCGTTTCCGCATTGGCGACGAGCAGCTTGTTGGTCAGGTCCGTCGCCTGCTTCACCGCGGCCCCCGCCTCGCGCATGCGGTGGATCG
>JAQGHZ010000021.1 GCA_028291485.1 Rubritepida sp.
CTCAGCTACGAGCATCTCGACCTCAACCTCGACCTGCCCCTTTTCGCCGACCGCCGGGTGCGTCAGGCGCTGCTGCTCGGGCTGGATCGCGCGCAGATCGTGGCGCGACTCTTCGAGGGACGGCAGACGGTCGCCAATACCAACGTGAACCCGCTCGACTGGCCGAGCGACCCCAACGTCCAGGCCTGGCCCTACGACATCAGCCGGGCCGCCGCGCTCCTGGACGAGGCCGGCTGGCGCCCCGGCCCCGACGGCATCCGCCGCAATGCCGCGGGCGACCGGCTCTCCTTCGAGCTCATGACCACCGCGGGCAACCGCTCGCGCGAGGCGGTGCAGCAGGTGATCCAGGCGCAGTGGCGCCAGATCGGCGCGGAGGCGCGCATCCGCAACGAGCCGCCGCGCGTCTTCTTCGGCGAGACCATGTCGCACCGGCGCTTCCAGGGCGCGGCGCTCTACGCCTGGGTCTCCTCGCCCGAGGGCGTGCCGCGCACCACGCTGCACTCCGAGGAGATCCCGACCGCCGCGCGCAACTGGTCCGGCCAGAACTACCCCGGCTTCCGCAACGCCGAGATGGACGCGCTGCTGGAGGCGCTGCCCATCGAGCTGGATCGCGAGAAGCGCCGCGCGCTCTGGCATCGGCTGCAGGCCATCTACGCCGAGGAGATGCCCTCGCTGCCGCTCTGGTTCCGCCAGGACGCGCATGTCTGGCCGGCCTGGCTGGAGGGTGTGCGGCCCACCGGCCACCTGAATTTTTCGAGCCTCTGGGCCGAGGAGTGGCGGGTGCGATAGGGTGTGCCTCCGAATGGAGCGTGAGCCGATCGCCGAGGGATTTTGTGGGCTGGCCCGAACGCGGCGCCGGCCCGGTGCCTGTTCATCGGGCCGGGCCGCTGACGCCGCCCGCGCGCAAAAGAACCGGCGGGTGGCCGCGCGGCCGTTCGCCGGCGCGCCCTAGTGCTGGACCACGTCTCCATCACGGTGGATGCGCTGGAGCCCGCGCTGCGCTTCTACGACGCTGTCATGGGCGCGCTCGGCGTGCCGCGCGTCTGGGTGACGGAGCAGGGCATCGGCTACGGCATCCGCAGCACGCCCGATGACGACCATCACACCTATCTCGCGGTCTATGTCCGCCCCGGCGTGGTGGCCGATCGCCGGCACTGGTGCTTCCGGGCGCCGGACCGCGCTGCCGTGCGCGCCTTCCATGCCGCGGGCCTCGCCCATGGCGGCCGCGACGACGGCGCTCCCGGCCCCCGCCCCGAATACCACGAGCAATACTACGCCGCCTTCCTGCTCGACCCCGACGGCAACCGCGTCGAGGCCGCCTGCCACCGGGCGGAGGCGTGATCCGCCTCCTCCTCTCGCGCCTCGCGCAGATCGCGGTGACGGCCGCGATCCTCTCGCTCTGCGCCTTCCTGCTGATCGCGCTGATGCCGGGCGATCCGATCGACCTCGCCATCGCCGGCGATCCGCGGCTGACCTCGGAGGATGCAGCCCGGCTGCGCGCGCTGCATGGGCTCGATCAGCCTCTGATGGCGCGCTACCTGGCCTGGGCCGGGACGGTGCTGCAGGGGAATTTCGGGCATTCGCGGCTCTTCGCGCAGCCGGTGGCGCGGCTGCTGGGGCCGGCCTTGTGGAGCTCGCTGCAACTGCTGGGCCTCGCCTTGGTCCTTGCCATCGTGATCGGCGTCGGCCTCGGCGCGCTGGCGGCGCTGAAGCCGCGGCTGGCGCCGGCGGTGCAGGGCCTCGCGCTCTTCGCGCAGGCGGTGCCGTCCTTCTGGCTCGGGCTGCTGCTGATCATCCTCTTCGCCGTCCAGCTCGGCTGGCTGCCCGCGGGTGGGGGCGGCGAGGGGGGAGCGCGCTTCCTGATCCTGCCCGTGGCCACGCTGGCCTTCGCCCATCTGGCGAGCTACGCGCGCCACGCCGCCTCGGCGCTCGCCACGGCGATGGCCGAGCCGCATATCCGCACGGCCCGCGCGCAGGGCGCCGGCGAATCCCGCATCCTCTGGCGCCACGCTTTGCCCAATGCCGGCGTGCCGCTGCTGACCCTCGCCGCCCTGGACGCCGGTTCGCTGGTCTCCGGCGCGCTGATCACCGAGACGATCTTCGCGCGTCCCGGCATGGGGAAGCTCATCTACGACGCGGTGATGGGGAACGACTTCAACCTCGCGCTGCTGGCGCTGCTGGTGGTGGCGATCGTCACCATGCTGGCGACGCTCGCCGCCGACCTCGCCCAGCGCTGGCTCGATCCGAGGCTGACGTGACGTCCGGCCGATTCACGCTTTCGGGCTTCGCCCTAACACGATCGGACGGCGCATGAAGACCGGCCTGACGCTGCTGGCCGCGCTGGTCCTGGCCGCCATCGCGGCACCGCTGGCCGCCACCTGGCTCGGCCACGACCCCTTCCTGCCCGACCTCTTCAACCGCTTCGAGCCGCCCTCGGCCACGCATCCCCTCGGCACCGACGACCTCGGCCGCGACCTCCTGCTGCGGCTGCTCTACGGCGCCCGCGTCTCGCTGATCGTCGGACTGATGGCCGCCGCGGCCGCCACGCTGATCGGCACCGTCGTGGGCCTGCTCGCCGCCTGGCGCGGCGGATGGCTGGACGCCACGCTCATGCGCTTCGCCGACGGGCTGCTCGCGCTGCCGGCCCTGCCGCTGCTGGTGATCCTGGCCGCGCTCGATCCCGCCGTCGTTGGCCTGCCGCGCGGAGAGGCGGCGGCCGACATCCTCCGCATCGCGGCGCTGCTGGCGGCCTTCGGCTGGGTCGGCGTGGCGCGGCTGGTGCGGGCGACGGCGCTCTCGGTCCTGGCGCGCGACTTCGTGCGGGCGGCCCGGGCGCTCGGCGTCGGCGAGGTCTGGGTGCTGTGGCGCCACGTGCTGCCGCAGCTCGCCGCGCCCATCGCCATCGCGACCGCGCTTGCCGTGGGCGGCGCCGTGCTGTCGGAGAGCGTGCTGAGCTTCCTGGGCCTGGGCATCGCGCCGCCCGCGCCCTCCTGGGGCAACATGCTGGCCAATGCGCAGGAGCTGGTCTTCCAGGCGCCGCTGGCCGCGCTCTGGCCGGGCCTGGCGATCCTGCTCACCGTGCTCGGCTGCAACCTCGTCGCCGATGGGGTGGCCCGCCGGCGTTAGCGGTTATCGCCAGCCGTAGGGACGGTCAGGCCGCGGGTGGTGGTCGTAATGGCGCGGCGATGAGGATGGTTCCAGTGCGGACGCGGCGGCGGCGCATAATAGGGCCGAGGGGGGCGATGCGGTCGCTGGTACTGGGGGTGCCAATGCTGCCGGTACATGGGTCGTTCAGCCGGAGAGGCTTCCCAGATGCCGCTCGAAGCCCGCGCGCACCGTGGCCGCATGGGCCGCCATCACCTCCCGCAGCTGAGCGAGATCGTGCATCTCCTGATGCACCAGCGTCCCGGCGCCGAGCCGCAGCGCCTCCTCCACCGTGACCGGCAGGCCCGGCTCCTTCCACTTGCCGACGGTCAGCCGCATCAGCCCCAGCAGCGCGCGCCAGAGCCGTTCCGCCTGGATCAGCGTCGCCGCTTCACGCTCGTCGATCAGCCCCTGGCGGCCGAGCTCGCCGAGCACGAGCCGCGTCGTCCGGCGCAGCAGGCGCGGGTGCTCGGCGGCATGGGCCACGGTCATGGCCTGGGCGATGAACTCCACCTCCACGAGGCCGCCCGCCATGGCCTTGAGGTCCCAGGGCCCGTCCGCCGGCAGCTCGCGCAGCAGGCGTGCGCGCATCGAGGCGGCATCCGCCAGAACCTTTTGCGCATCGCGCGGCGCGGTCAGGGCGGCGTCCACCGCCGCCGTGATCTGCCGCGACAGGCCGGCCGGTCCGGCGACCACGCGCGCGCGGGTCAGCGCCATGCGCTCCCAGGTCCAGGCCTCCTCCAGATGATAGCGCTTGAAGGAGGAGAGCCGCGTCGCCACGGGGCCCTTGTTGCCGGACGGGCGGAGCCGCATGTCCACCTCGAAGGCGGAACCCTGATGTCCCGGCGTGGTCAGCGCCGCCACGACCTGGTGCGACAGGCGGATGAAGTACTCGGACGGCGCCAGGGGCCTTGCGCCGCCCTCGCTCGCCTCGGCCTCCGGATCGTGGTCGTAGATGAAGATGAGGTCGAGGTCCGAGCCTGGCAGCATCTCCCGCCCGCCCAGTTTTCCGAGCGCCAGCACGGCCAGCCCGCCCCCCGGCACCTTGCCGAAGCGCCGCGCGAAGTCGTTCTGCACCGCCGGCAGCAGCGCCGAGATGGCCGCATCCGCGATCGCGCTGCGCGCCCCACCTGAGGAATCGGCGTCCATCCGGCCCTCGAGCTCGGCCACGTCCACCTCGAACACGTGCTCGGTGACGAGGCGGCGGGTGGCGTCCAGCGCCTCCTCCAAATCGCGTCCTTCGCGCATCAGGGCCGGCAGGGCGGCGAGCGGTTTCTCGCCCGGGGCCGCGTAGCTGCCGGCCAGCAGGCCTTCCAGCGCCGCCGGCCGCCGCGCCATGTGGTCGGCTAGCTGCGGCGCCGCCCCCAGCAACCCGGCGAGCCGCAGCAGCAGGCGCGGATTGCGGTGCAGCAGCGAGAGCCATTGCACCCCCGCCGTCAGCCGCTGCAGCACCATGTCGAAGCGCGCCAGCGCCGCATCGGGCTCGCGCTGCCGGGCGAAGGCGTTGAGCAGCGCGGGCATGAGCTCGGTCAGCAGCTCGCGCGCCCTCTCGCTGCGCATGGCGCGGGGGCGGCCGTGGTGCCAGCTGCGCACCATGGCCGCGACCGAGCCGGGATCGCGGAAACCCATGCCGCGCAGGGTCGCCATGGTCTCGGGATCGTCGTCCACGCCGGTGAAGACCAGATTTCCCGAATTGTCGGAGGAGGTGAGCTGCGGCGCCGCCTCGAAAAGCCTGGCGTAGTGGCCCTGCACCCGCCGCTGGTGCGCGGTCAGCACGTCGGCGAAGGAAGCGGTGTCGGCATAGCCCATGAAGCTGGCGATGCGGGCCAGTTCCCCCGGCGCCTCGGGCAGGCGGTGGGTCTGGCGGTCGGCCACCATCTGGAGGCGGTGCTCGGTGGTGCGCAGGAAGACATAGGCATCGGCGAGGTCGGCCGCCGCCCGCCGGTCCAGCTTGCCCGCCGCCGCCAGCGCGGCCAGGGCGCCGAGGGTGGTCGGGTCGCGCAGCGCCGGATCGCGCCCGCCCCAGATGAGCTCCAG
>JAQGHZ010000053.1 GCA_028291485.1 Rubritepida sp.
GCGGACAAGATCCGGCTCATCGAGGCGCTGGCCGAGACCGGGCTGCACCACATCCAGGCCTGCTCCTTCGTCAATCCGCGCGTGGTTCCCGGCTGGGCCGATGCGGCCGAGGTGATCGCCGGCTTCAAGGCGCGTCCGGGCGTCCACTACACGGCGCTCTGGTTCAACGGGCAGGGGCTGGAGCGGGCGCTGGCCTTCCGCGACAAGCTGCACATCACCGGCAGCATCTCGCTCACCGCGTCCGAGGCCTTCACGCGCAAGAACCTCAACCGCAGCCATGCCGAGAACCTGGAGGCGATGCGCAAGCAGACGGCGCTCCACATCTCGCACGGCGTGCCGGTCGAGCGCATCGGCGTGATGGCGGCCTTCGGCTGCAACTACCAGGGCGACATCACGCCCGCGCAGGTGATCTCCACGCTGGAGGACGGCTTCGCGATCGCCCAGGAATACGGTGCGGAGATCAAGCGCATCTCGCTGGCCGACACGATGGGCTGGGGCGCGCCGCACCGCATCGAGCGCGTGCTGGGCGAGGTCCGCAGCCGCTGGCCGGACCAGAAGATCGGCCTGCACCTGCACGACACGCGCGGGCTCGCGGTGGCGAATGCGCATGCGGGGCTGAAGATGGGCGTGGCGCAGTTCGACAGCACCGTGGGCGGCCTCGGCGGCTGTCCCTTCGCGGGGCAGAAGGGCGCGGCGGGAAACATCTGCACGGAGGAGCTGGTGATGCTCTGCCAGGAGATGGGGATCGAGACGGGCGTGGATCTCGACAAGCTCATCGAGGTCGGGCGCATGGCGGAGGAGATCGTGGGGCACGTGCTGCCGAGCGAGCTGATCCATGCGGGCAGCCTGGGGTATTTCCGCAAGCAGGCAGCTTAAGGAAGGCCAGGGGCTCTGCCCCTGGACCCCGGCAGGAAACTCAGTTTCCTGCACCTTCGATAACTTATTGAATCAAAAACAAAAGAAGGTCCAGGAAACGGGTTTCCTGGCGGGGGTCAAGGGGGCAGAGCCCCTTGTCTTCCAGGGAAGGAAAACTCCATGACCACCAACATCACGCGCCGCCTCGCGCTCACCGCGCCCACGCTCCTCGCCGCGCCGGCCCTCGCGCAGGAGGCCTGGCCTGCCCGCACCATCCGCATGGTGCTGCCCTATGCGCCGGGCGGGGCGACGGACGTGATCTGCCGCCTCATCGCCGACAAGCTCTCGCAGCGCCTGCCGCAGCGCGTGGTGGTGGAGAACCGCAGCGGCGCGGGCGGCAACATCGGTGCCTCCGCGGTCGCCCGCTCCGCGCCCGACGGCTACACGCTGCTCTTCACCAACAACGGCCATGCCGTGAACAAGCTGCTCTACACGACGCTGGACTACGACCCCGAGAAGGACCTGGTGCCCATCACCATCGTGGCGGAAAGCCCGATGCTGCTGGTCGTCCCGTCCTCGCGCCCCTGGCGGACGCTGGAGGATTTCGTGGCGGCCGTGCGCGCCGCGCCGGACCGCTACACCTACGGCACGACGGGCGGCGGCGGCACGCTGCAACTGGTCTCGATCCTGCTGCTGCAGGCGGCGGGGCTGCGGATGACGGACGTGCCCTATCGCGGCAGCGGCCCGGCCTATCTCGACCTCACGGCCGGCACGCTGGACATGCTCTACGATGCGAGCGCGAGCTCGTTGCCGCTGGTGCAGTCGGGGCAGGTGCGCGGGCTGGCGGTCTCGACGCCGCGGCGCGCCGCGAGCCTGCCGGACCTGCCGAGCGTGGCCGAGGCCTATCCGGCAGCCGCCTTCAGCGTCTGGCAGACCATCTGCGCGCCTACAGGCACGCCGGCACCGATCATCGCCCGGCTGCACCGGGAGATCGGCGCCGTGCTGGTCGAGCTGCGCGCGCGGCTGACGGAGCTCGGCGTGGAGCGCATCGTCGGCAACACGCCGGAGGAGGCGGCCAACTACATCGCCGAGGAGACGCGCCGCTGGCCGGCGGTGTTCCGCGCAGCGGGCATCCAGGCGCAGTAGTTTCGGTCAGGCCCAGAGCTCGGGCTTGGCCAGGTGCTCGGCCAGCTTGCCGGAGATCGCCTCCAGCAGCTTCGCGCCCTTCTCCGCGTTCGCGGTACGCGCGTCGCCGAGCACGCCCGAGGCGCTGATCTCCTGCACGGGGCGCCGGCGGATGAAGGCGGCCGGCTGGCCCGCCGGGCGGATCGAGGCGGGCCCATGCGCTTCCTCCAACCGCTCGGGCCGCACCGCGGCGGGCCGCAGATGCATCACCATGGAGGTCTCGGCCTCGCAGGCGTGCATGAGCGTGGGCTGCCGGTCGAGCAGCGGCGCGATCACCTCCGGCACCAGGTGCCAGTAGGTCGCGGCCGCGACGGCGATGCCGAGCTCCACCGCGAAGGCCGTGCTCGCGACAGAGACGGCGTCGGCATTGCCGCCATGTCCGTTGAGCAGCAGCACGCGCCGAAACCCCACGCGCGCGGCCGAGCGCACGACGCTGCGCAGCACGCCGGCGAAGGATTCGTAGTCCAGCGTCACCGTGCCGCCGAAGCCCATGTGGTGCTCGGCGAGGCCGGTCCAGACGCAGGGCGTGACGACGACCGGCAGGCCTTTCCCCTGCAGCAGCCGCGCGGTCGCCTGGGCGATGCCGCTGGCCAGGATGATGTCGACGCCGGTGCCGAGATGCGGCCCGTGCTGCTCCATCGAGGCCACTGGCACGATCACCAGCGCGCCCTCCGCCGCCCGGGCATTGAGCTCGGCGGCGGTCATCAGCATCCATTCGATCTCTGCGGTCATATCCCTCAATCCACCTTCGCGCCCGAGCGCTCGACGAGTTCCCGCCAGACGCCCTCCTGCTCGCGCCAATAGGCGAGGAAGGCCTCGGGCGAGGGATCGGTGAGCGGCAGGAAGGATTGCGGGCGGAGGCGCGCGCCGAAATCGGGATCGGCCATGACGCGGACCAGCGCCCGGTACAGCACGTCGATGGCGGGCCGCGGCGTGCCGGTCGGCACCGTCACCGAATACCAGTTCAGCGCGTCGATCCCGTGGCCGGGCATCACCTCGTCCATGCCGGGCACCTCGGTCAGCTCGGGTACCCAGGTGATGCGCCCCGCGCTGCCGGCGGCCAGCGGCCGGAACCGGCCGTCGCGCACATGCGGCAGCAGCGCGGGGATGGCATCGAACATCAGGTCCACCGTGCCGGCGACGAGGTCGGCGATGGCTGGCGCGCCGCCGCGATAGGGGACGTGGACGATGTCGACCCCCGCCTCGCGCTTCAGGCGCTCCAGATACAGGTGGCTCATCTGCCCGGTGCCGGACGAGCCGAGCGTGATCTGCCCGGGACGGGCGCGCGCATCGGCGATCAGCTCGGCGAAGCTGCGCCAGGGCCGCTGCGCGTTCGCGACGAGCAGGATGGTGCTGTAGGCGATCCGCGTGACGGGAGCGAGGTCTCGGATCGGATCGATCGGCATCTGCGCGCCGTAGAGCCATTTGTTGCCCACGATCAGGCTCGCCGAGGTGAGCAGCATGGTGTGGCCGTCGGGCGTCGATTTCGCGACGGCTTCCGCGCCGAGATTGCCGCCGGCGCCGGGCCGGTTGTCGATCACCGCCGGCTGTCCGAGGACCGATGACAGCCGCTCGCCCACTTGCCGCGCGATCAGGTCGTTCGCGCCGCCCGGCGTGACCGGCACGACGATCCGCAGCGGGCGCGAGGGAAAGCTCTGTGCTCGCGCGATCGTGGGGGCGAAGAGGCCGGCGGCGAGGAGATGTCTGCGGCGGGGCATCGGCGGCTCCGGGCGGGTTGGGAATCCAGCCTGCGCCGTGGGAGCGGCGTCGCGCAAGACGGGCGCTCGCCAATCGAGCGAGTCCGTATCAGGATATGAGGTCTGCATCGCCGGGATGGACCGATGAGCCTCGAAGCCCGCCTCCGCCAGCTCGGCCTGGAGCTGCCTCCACCGCGCATCCCGCCGCCCGGCCATGTCGCCGTGTCGATGGAGGGAAATCTGGCCTGGACCTCGGGCCTGCTCCCCTGGGCGGGTGACCGGCTGGAGATGGCGGGACGGGTGGGCATCGAGCTAAGCCTGGCCGAGGGCCAGGCCATGGCGCGCTCCTGCTGCCTCAACGCGCTCTCGGCGCTGCGGCACGCGCTGGGCTCGCTGGACCGGCTGAAGCGCGTGGTGAAGGTGACCGGCTTCATCAGCTCCGCGCCGGATTTCTACGACCAGTCCCTCGTGCTCGACGGGGCCTCGC
>JAQGHZ010000083.1 GCA_028291485.1 Rubritepida sp.
TGCGGAAGGGTTCGGCCGTCAGCGAGATGAGGCTGACCGTGTCGGCATCGCCCGTGCCACGCCCGACATTGCCGGTCACGGCCCAGCGCCCGTCACGCGTGATGCCCATGGCATAGGGCCGGATGCCCACGGTGATGTCGCGGCCGGCTGACGTGACGTTCTCCCCGTCCACGCGCAGCACGGTCACGAGAAAATCGCCGTCGCGGGTGACGAGGGCGAAGCGGCCATCCGGGGTGAACTGCGCGTGGCTGACGCCCGAGGCCGGCGGGCCGACATTCACCGTGGAGACGGGCGCCAGCCGGCCGTCGGCGATGCGGAAGACGCTGACCGTGCCGGCGTTGCGGTTGGCCACCAGCGCCAGCGTGCCTGCCCGGTTGACGGACACGCCCGAGGCGCCGGCGCCGGCCTCCAGCGTCTGGATCACGGCCGGCGGGCTGGCGCGCAGGTCGATCACCGACAGGCGGTTGTCCGGGATGATGGTCGTCGGATTGGCCGGATCGATCTTCTGGGCCGAGGAGGCGAGGCCGAGCTGCTCATCGGGCGTGATCGCGACCGAGAGCGGCGGCCCGACCACGGAATGCGGCGCGGCCACCGTCGCCACGATCCGCGGCGGGGTGGCGCTCAGGTCGAGCACGGTCACGTTGTCCGGCGCCGGGTTCGGCAGGGTGCGGACGGTGCCGTTCTCCAGCACCTGCTTGTTGTCGTTGCCCGAGAGGGCGATCTGGGCCGAGGCGGTGCCGATGCACAGCCCAAGCGCAGCCCCACACAGAAGGGTGCGTTTCATCTGACGTTCTCCTCCTCCCCGATTGTTTCCCCGGGGATACGATCAGCTTCCGCCCGAAGCGGGGGACCGCGCAAGCGTGCTGAAAGGGAGTCCGGGCCGGCGCAACACGCCGCCGGCCCGGAGGATTCAGGCCACCTTCTTCCTGCCCGAGAGCGCGGCGAGAGCCGCCACGGTATCGAGGCACGCCGTCGCCGCCTCCTTCCCCTTCACGAGAAAGTGGTCGCTGAAGAAGCGCTGATGCTCCTCGTGCTCATGGAAGCGCTGCGGCGTCAGCACCGCGGAGATCACGGGCACCTCGGTTTCGAGCTGAACGCGCATCAGCGCGTCGATCACCGCGCTGGCCACGAATTCGTGCCGGTAGATCCCGCCATCCACCACCAGCCCGCAGGCCACGATCGCGGCATAGCGGCCGGATCGCGCCAGCAGCTTGGCATGCAGCGGGATCTCGAAGGCGCCGGGCACCGTATGGACGTCGATGCGGCCGGCGGGAACGCCGCGCCGGGCCATCTCCGCCAGGAAGGCTTCGCGCCCCTGGCCGACGATGTCCCGGTGCCAGCCGGACTGGATGAAGGCGAAACGGGTGTTGTCAGTCTGATTCATGCTTCCCTCTTCGGGTCGAGACCTGAATCAGGGCGCACGAGCCTGCGCTGCCCCTATCGCAAGCGCGATCGGGTCGGCGACGACGTCGCGCTCTCTTCCATCCGGACTGTGACCGTCGGCTTCGGGATCGCACCGAATCTGCTGACCCCGCCCTTCCAAAGAAGGACGGGCGCTCGCGGGCTGATGCGATCGCTCGCAATCACCGCCGGTGGGGAGTTGCACCCCGCCCTGAGAACGCTTGCTCCGGACCATCCGGAGCAGGTGCAACATTGTGCCGCAGGGCAGCCTTGGCAACCTCCGCATCCCGGTTTGAGGAAGCCGCATCCGGGCTTACGATATCACCCGCACGGTTCTTTCCATTACGGTGGCGCCCATGTCCGATCCGATCCCCTATGCGCGAGCGATCCCCGGCACCCAGCCGCCGCTCGACAGCCCCTCCTACGGCAGCACCCACAAGCGAGCACCGAGACAGGAGCCCATCCGAGCGCCCCTCACCCTGACCGAGGCGACCTCCCCCCGTTTCGCCCTGCCCTCGCACGCCGACATGTCCGTGGTCGAAGGCCATGCGGCCATGGGCGAACGCATCATCGTCGCCGGCCGCGTGCTGGACGAGGGCGGCTCGCCGCTCCGCGGCTCCATGGTCGAGGTCTGGCAGGCCAATGCCGCCGGCCGCTACCACCATGCCCGCGACCAGCACGACGCGCCGCTCGATCCGCATTTCCAAGGCCAGGCGCGCGTCTTCACCGATGACGAGGGCTGGTACCGCTTCACCACCATCCGCCCCGGCGCCTATCCCTGGCGCAACCACCATAATGCCTGGCGGCCGACGCACATCCATTTCAGCCTCTTCGGCCAGGGCTTCGCGCAGCGCCTCATCACGCAGATGTACTTCCCGGGCGATCCGCTGCTGCCGCTGGACCCGATCTTCCTCGCCACCGCCGACGAGGAGGCACGCAACCGCCTCGTCGCGAAGTTCGACCTGGACGTGACGCAGCCCGAATTCGCGCTGGGCTACCGCTTCGACATCACGCTCCGCGGCCCCTCGGCCACGCCGTTCGAGGAGGGCCATGCATGAACTCCACCGATTCACGCCTCCGGCGACCGGAGGCGAAATGAGCACCGCACACCAGACCGCCGGCCCCTTCTGGCACCTCATCGACTTCCCCGAATGGGCCGACCTGCTGCGCGCGGACGGCCCCAATGCCGGCGCGCAGGGCGAGCGCATCACCCTCCAGGGCACGGTCACCGACGGCGACGGCGCGCTCGTCACCGATGCTATGATCGAGATCTGGCACGCCGATCCCGAGGGCCGCTACGACGGCGCCTTCCAGGGCTTCGGCCGCTGCGGCACCGATGCCGAGGGCCGCTTCCGCTTCACCACGATCAAGCCCGGCCCCGTGCCCGGCCGCGGCAACACCTTGCAGGCGCCGCATGTGCAGATCGCGATCTTCGCGCGCGGGCTCCTGCAGCACCTGACCACACGACTCTACTTCGCCGACGAACCGCTGAACGAGAGCGATCCGCTCCTCTCGCTCGTGCCTTCCGAGCGGCGCTGCACCATGATCGCAACCCCGGTCATCCCCGGAACCTGGCAGCTCGACATCCGGCTGCAAGGCGGGGCGGAAACCGTCTTCCTGGATATCTGAACATGCCCGTGAATCCCGCCGACTCGCCCGTGATGGGCGCGCTCTACGGCACCGACGCCATGCGCGCCGCCATGGGCGAGCGTGCCTTCCTCCAGCGCATGCTCGACTTCGAGGCCGCGCTGGCCCGCGCGCAGTCCAAGCTCGGCATCGTGCCGCCGGCGGCCGCCAGCGCCATCACCGAGGCCGCCTCGGTCGACAAGCTCGACTTCGCCGAGCTGGCGGAGGCCACGCGCAACACCGGCTATCCGGTCGTGGGCCTCGTGAAGCAGCTCACCGCCGCCTCCGGCCCCGACGCCGGCCGCTGGACCCATTGGGGCGCCACCACGCAGGACGTCATGGACACCGCCGTGGTGCTCCAGA
>JAQGHZ010000089.1 GCA_028291485.1 Rubritepida sp.
CATCCGACGAAGGCACCGCCGTCGTATTCCACGAGCAGGGCGTAACTCCGCATCAGCCGAGCAGCGTGCCGGTGGGCAGAGCGAAGCCGCGCAGGAAGGCTCCCGCATCCATCGCGCCGCGCCCGGGACGCTGCAGGCGCAGCAGCCGCAAGGCACCGGTGCCGCAGGCGACGGTCAGCCCGGGGCCGGGAAGCACTTCCCCGGCGACGCCCTGGCCGGAGGCGGGTTCGGCCGCCAGCACGCGCAACGCCTCGCCGCCATGCGGGAAGTAGGCGCCGGGCCAGGGGTTCATCGCACGCACGCGCGCATCGAGCGCCGCCGCCGGCTGCGCCCAATCCAGCAGGCCATCGGCCTTGGTGAGCTTGGGCGCATAGGTCGAGCCCTCGTCGGGCTGCGGCACCTCGGGCGGCGCTTCGTCCAGCGCGCGCAGGATCAACTCCGCACCCATTGCGGAGAGCGCATCGTGCAGCTCGGCCGTCGTGCTGCGGGCCGTCAGCGTCACCACGCCC
Organism: Rubritepida sp.; assembly: GCA_028291485.1. Taxonomy (GTDB): domain Bacteria; phylum Pseudomonadota; class Alphaproteobacteria; order Acetobacterales; family Acetobacteraceae; genus Roseococcus. The sequence continues at coordinate 510 of JAQGHZ010000089.1, forward strand.
TTCAGCAGCATCGGCCCAGTATCCAGCCCTTCATCCATCCGCATGATGGTGACGCCGCTCTCGCCATCGCCGTGCAGGATGGCGGCGTGGATCGGCGCCGCACCGCGCCAGCGCGGCAGCAGCGAGGCGTGGATGTTGAGGCATCCGCGCCGCGGGGCGTCCAGCATGGGCAGCGGCAGGATCAGCCCATAGGCCGCGACCACCGCCACATCGAGGTCCAGCGCGGCGAAGGCCTCGTGCTCGGCCGTGTCGCGCTTCACCCGCGCCGGCGCTCGCACCGTCAGGCCGAGCGCCAGCGCCGCGCGATGCACGGGGCAGGGGGTCTCCTGCTGGCCGCGCCCGGCGGGCTTGGGGGGCTGGGTGTAGACGGCGTGGATGTCGTGGCCGGCGGCGTGCAGCGCGTGCAGGGCGGGCACGGCAAAATCCGGGCTGCCCATGAAGGCGAGGCGGAGAGTTCTGGCGCCGCGATTCACGCTCCGCTCCTCACCGCTTTGCGGCTGCGAGGCTCCGCGATCGTGGCGGGACCGGCGCCGCGATTCACGCTCCGCTCCTCGCCGCTACGCGGCTGCGGGGCTTGCCGATCGCGGCGAGCCTACTCATCCCGGATCTTGGCCTTGAGCTCCTTGGCCAGCTTCCGCAGCAACATGTTGCGCTTCAGCGCCGAGAGATGATCGACGAAGAGCACGCCGTTCAGATGGTCGATCTCGTGCTGCAGGCAGACGCCGAGCAACCCCTCGGCCTCCATCTCGCGCTTGGAGCCGTCCAGCTCCTGCCAGCGCAGCTTGATCCGTGTCGGCCGCTCCACATCCGCATACTGGCCGGGCAGCGACAGGCAGCCCTCCTCGCGCACGGCCATGTCCTGGGTGGCGGCGACGATCTCCGGGTTCACCAGGATCATCGGCGCCGGCAGCTCGTCCTTGCCGGCCACGTCCACCACGATCAGCCGCAGGTTCGAGCCGACCTGCGGCGCCGCCAGCCCGATTCCCGGCGCGGCATACATCGTGGCCAGCATGCGCGGGGCCAGTTCGCGGACAGCGTCCTCGTCGCCCGGCACGATCAGCCGGGCCTTCTGGCGCAGCCGTGTGTCCGGGACCAGCAGGATGGGAAGTTTTTGGTCGTTCATGATGCCTGCGGAGGTAGCGCCCCGACCCTGGGGTTGCAACGGCGCCCGACGCAGGCCAAGTCTTGCGGGTCCGCATGCCGCCTATTCCAGGGGCGCCGGACAAATGCTCGCTCCTGTCAGGAGGCTCGATGTCGCGTTCCTCGGTGTTCGGCTCGCCGCTTTTTCTAGGCTTCGACCATCTCGAGCAGATGCTCGACCGTGTGCAGAAGAACGCCGACGGCTACCCGCCCTACAATATCGAGCAGACCGGCGAGGCCCGCCTGCGCATCACGCTGGCCGTCGCCGGCTTCTCCATGGACGACCTGACGATCACGCAAGAGGACAACCAGCTCGTCATCCGCGGCCGCCAGCGCGACGACACGGAGGGCCGCGTCTTCATCCATCGCGGCATCGCGGCGCGGCAGTTCCAGCGCGCCTTCGTGCTCGCCGAGGGAATCGACGTGGAGGGCGCCTTCCTCGACAACGGCCTGCTGCACATCGACCTCCAGCGCCCCATGCCCGAGGTGAAGGTGCGGTCCATTCCCATCGGGCGGCAGGGCGCAGGCCCGACGCGACCCATCGTGCGCCAGCGCGTGCGCGACGAGGAGGTCTAGCCTGCCTGGGCCCCACCTGCCTGGGCCGGGAGCGAGGCCGGGGGAAGAGGCCAGGGGAAGAGGCTTGAGGCCCTCGAGCCTGTGGACGCTCGGCGTCTGCCTGGTCGCGCTCGGCCTCGCGGCCCACTGGTTCGGCTGGGATGCCCTGCTCTGGTTCCCTAGGGCGGCCCTGGCATGGGTCACCTGGGCGCCGGCCGCCATCATCGGCGCCATCGAGGAGTCGCCCAGCACGGTCGGGCTGATCGCCCTCGGCATCGTGCTCATGGTCGTGGCGAAGATCTGGATGCGGCCGACGGGGGGAGGCTGAGAGCGCGGCATCGCTCTTTCGCCATGAACCGCCGTCGCGACAGAG
>JAQGHZ010000114.1 GCA_028291485.1 Rubritepida sp.
GAGGACACTTGAATATGGTCCGGCCGCCCCGGGATCGTGTTCGGCACCGGGCCGAGCGCACCACGTGGGGAGGGTAAAGGCTCATGGTCGTCACTCTTCCGCCCGATTACCGTCCCTCGGAAGACGAAGAGTTCATGAATGCCCTGCAGCTGGAATACTTCCGTCAGAAGCTTTTGAGATGGCGCGGTGAATTGCTCCGCGAGGCCGGCGTCACCCTCAACTCCCTCTCCGCCGGCGGCATTTCCGAGCCGGATCTCACCGACCGGGCCAGCGTCGAGACCGACCGCGCCCTTGAGCTTCGCACGCGGGACCGGGCCCGCAAGCTCATCAGCAAGATCGACCAGGCCCTGGAACGGATCGCCAACGGCAGCTACGGCTTCTGCGAGGAGACCGTCGAGCCGATCGGCCTGCGCCGCCTCGAGGCCCGCCCCATCGCCACCCTCTCCATCGAGGCGCAGGAGCGCCACGAAAAGATGGAGAAGGTCCACCGCGACGATTGATCTCACAGGCCGCTGAAGGCGGCTTTCCGGATCGGCTTTGGTTTTTGCCCCCGGACGCTCGGCCTTGCCGCGCCGCCGGAGCCTTCCGGCCGGAAGGCTCGGGGCGTGCTTCCGTTCAGGATCCGGTCGCCCATTCCGGCAGCGGATCGCGGAGGCTTTGCAGCGCCTCCGGCAGTTCCGGCATCGCGGGCGCCAGCAGCGCCGCGTCATTCTCGGCGACACGGCCCACGCGGGCCTCGACCGGCCAGAAGGCGAGGAGCGAATCCTCCGCCGGCCGCATCAGGTCCAGGAGTTCCGCCTCTCGCGCCGGCACATCGCCGAGCCAGCGGGCCCAGGCCTCGCGCGGCAGAATCACCGGCATGCGCGCATGCATCAGCGCCTGGCGACCCGCCGATTCCGTGGTGATGACCGAATAGGTCCGCATCCAGGTGCCGTCCGGCCGTCGCCAGTTCTCCCAAAGCCCCGCCACCGCCATGGGCGCGCCGTCGCGCAGCGCCACCGCGAAGGGTTGCCTGGCCTTGCCCTCGGCATGCCACTCGTAGAAGCCGTCCATGGGCACGAGGCAGCGGCGCTTGGAAAAGGCCTCGCGGAAGCTGGGCTTCTCCAGGATGGTCTCGGAGCGCGCGTTGATCAGCCGCGCGGCGCCGGTCGGGTCCTTCGCCCAATGCGGCACGAGTCCCCAGCGAAGGACGTCCAGGTGCCGCGCGCCGGTCCGCGGGTTTCGCCGGACCGCCAGCGCCTCCTGCGTCGGCGCGATATTCCAGGAAGGGGCGAAGTTGGGCGTGGGCGCGACTGTGTCGAAATAGGTCGTCAGCCCCGCCGGGTCGCGCTGGAGGATGTATCGGCCGCACATGGCCGCATCAAAGCACGCCTAGCGTGCGCTTTTCAGCCAGGCGTCGGCGGTCGCTTCGAGCCGGCGCGCCGAGGCGCGAGCCACGTCGAGCTCGCGCACCGTGCCTGCCAGGGCGCGGCGATAGCCATGCACGCGGGTCTCCAGCCCCGAGACCGCGCCGCCGAGCGCCGTGAGATGGGTGCGCAGCGCGCCGAAGGCGTCCTTCTGCTCGGCCAGCGCGCCTTCCAGGCTGCGCAGCGCGGCGCGCAGGCGGTCTTCCGGCTTTTGAGGGAAGGCGAGGATCTGGGCCATGGTCCGACTCCGGCTTGGGGCGTTCATCTCTTGCCGAAGTGCTAACCTGTCTCATTTTTTAGGATAAGCTTCATTAACTGATGAAACTTCAACCGGCGCTTGCGGAAGGCCCGGAGCACGTACAACTCCTGCGCAACCCGCGGTTCCCCGCGTCATACGCGCCATTCATTCGTCGCCGCCTTTACGCTATGCAGCTTCGCATGGGTGTCAGCCTGGAAATCATCTTCGTCCTGCTTCTCACCTTGCTGAACGGCGTCTTCGCCATGAGCGAGCTGGCGGTGGTCTCCTCCCGAAAGGGACGGCTGCTCGCCATGGAGCGGGCCGGCAGCCTTGGCGCTTCGGCGGCCCTGAACCTGCACGAGAACCCCCACCGCTTCCTGCCGACCGTGCAGGTCGGCATCACGCTGATCGGCATCCTGGCCGGCGTCTTCGGCGGGGCGGCGATCGCCGGACCCCTCGGCGATTTCCTGTCGCAATTCCCCGTCCTGGCCCGCTTCGGCCATGAGATCGCCTTCACCCTCGTCGTGCTGGCCATCACCTATGTGAACCTGATCCTGGGCGAGCTGGTCCCCAAGCAACTCGCGCTGCGCAATCCGGAGAAGGTCGCCTCGGCCCTCGCGCGGCCGCTGACGATGCTGGCGCGCTTCGTGTCGCCCTTCATCTGGTTCATGTCGCAATCCTCCGCTCTGATCCTCCGCCTCTTCGGCGCCCATGTGCCGACCGACCAGAGCGTGACGGAAGAAGAGGTGAAGGCCGTCGTGGCCGAGGGCGCGCATGCCGGCGCGCTGGACCACAGCGAGCGCCAGATGATCGAGCGCGTGCTGCGCCTGGCTGACCGGCCCGTCCGCGCGCTGATGACGCCGAGGCCCGAGGTCGCCTGGCTCGACAGCAATGCCGAGCCGCAGGACATCGCGGCGGCGCTGCGCGCCGAATCGGTCACGCGCTTCATCGTCTCGGACGGGCGGGTGGACAATGTGCTCGGCGTGGTCGCGGCCAAGGACCTGCTGGACCAGATGC
>JAQGHZ010000162.1 GCA_028291485.1 Rubritepida sp.
TTCTCGCCCTCGACCTGGACGGCCCAGACGTCGTGCGTGTCGTAATGGGCGTGGAAGGCCTTGTGGCTCTGCCAGGAGATGTAGACGTTCGCCTGCGCCTTCCCGAGCCCGGCACCCTCGATGGCCGAGGAAACGGCGGCCAGGCCCGGCGTCAGGCTGTCGACATCGTTCAGAACGATGCTGGCGCCCTTGGCGACCCATTCGCGGACCCGCTCGACGACCGGCTGCATGAGCTGGGCATTGGTGTCGCGGCCCGGGGCGCGGGTGCAGTACTGCTCGGCCGGGACGGGCTTGCCGTCCAGCACGACCATCATGGACTGGCTGGTCCAGGCATGGGTCATGTCCATCAGGCGGTTGATCTGGCGCCAGGACAGCACGGACGCGAACTTGGCCGCATCGCCCTTCAGGTGAAGGGGCTGCTTGTCGTGGTACTCGGCGAAGAACTGCTCCACGCTCATGGGAGCCAGGAGCTGGGAGAGCGTCATCGTCATGGAACCATGCTAGCGCAGGACTTTGGCCCACGCCACGCTTGCACCAAACTACCCGTGGGGCGGAGAGTGCCGCCCAAGACCAATAAGGAGGACGCCATGCCCGAAGCCCCGCTGCCCACCGATCCGGTGCGGGAGGAGGTGCTCCGCTCGGCCTCCGCCGGCCTGCCTCCTATGGCCGCCACCCTGTTGCCCCGCCTCTTCGCCGGCCTCCCGGTGGCCGAGCTGGCCGCCCGCTCCCCCGAGACGCTGGGCGAGGCGGCTGCCTCCCTTTCCGCCCTGGCCGCCCAGCGCCTGCCCGGCGAGGTGAAGCTGCGTCTGCTGCCGCCGGCCTCCGGCCGCGGCGCCAACGGGGTGGCCGAGATCGTCACCGACGACATGCCCTTCCTGGTGGACAGCGTGCTCGGCGCCCTGACCCGGCAGGGCCGCGTGGTGAAGGAGTACCTGCACCCCATCCTGGCCATGACGCGCGACGGTGCCGGCGCCCTGACGGCGCTGGGCGAGGGCCCGCTGCGCGAGAGCCTGATGCGCGTCACCATCGGCGCCAGCGCCGGCAGCCTGCTGCCGGGCATGCATCCGGGAAGCTGGCCGGAGGTGGAGGCCGCGCTGCGCAAGGCGCTGGACGACGTGCGCGCCGCCACGGGCGACTTCGACGCCATGATCGCGCTGCTGGACCAGGCCGGGAGCGAGATCGCCGACGAGGGCGAATCCCGCGAATTCCTGGCCTGGATGCGGGGCGAGAATTTTGTCCTCCTCGGCCACCGTCATCTCGTGCTGGAGGGTGACGGGGCGCACCTCGTCGCCGAGGAGAATCTCGGCCTGCTGCGCGATCCGAAGCTCCCGGTCTTCGACGCGCTGGCCAACCTGCCCGCGCTCGACCCGCGCATCCGCGCCGCGCTGATCGACCAGGCGCCGATCACCGTCGCCAAGGCCAATATGCGCAGCACCGTGCACCGGCCCCAGCACGCCGACGTGATCGCGACGCGCATCATGGGCGCGGACGGCAAGATGACGGGCGCGCGGCTCTTCCTCGGCCTCTTCGCGGCCGGCGCCTACAACCGCAATCCCCGCTCCATCCCGCTGCTGCGCGGCAAGGTGGAGCGCATCCTGGAGGCGGCCGGCGTCGCCTCGGACAGCCATGACGGGCGCGCGCTGCGCAACATCATGGACACCTGGCCGCGCGACGAGCTCTTCCAGGCCACCGAGGCCGAAATCCTGACCGGCGCGCGGCTCGCGCTGGACCTGTCGATCCGTCCGCGCCCGGCCCTCTACGTCCGGCCCGACCCCTTCGGGCGCTTCGTCTCGGTCATCGCCTGGCTGCCGCGCGAGAGCTTCGACTCCCAGCTCCGCGGGCGCGTGGGCGAGCTGCTGGCGCGCGCCCATGGCGGGCGGCTTTCCGCCTTCTACATCGCGCTGGGCGACAGCCCGCTGGCGCGCATCCACTACATCATCGGCACCGACCCCGCCCGGCCCATGACGCCGGACCGCGCCGCGCTCGAGGCCGCGGTGACGCAGCTCGCGCGCGGCTTCGGCGAGCGGCTCGGCGAGGTGCTTGCCGAGGAGCGCGGCGAGACGGCCGCCGCCGCCGTGATGGGGCAGTGGCGCGACGCCTTCCCCGCCACCTATCGCGAGGGCGAGAGCGTCGCCCAGGCCGCCGGCGACCTCGCTCTGGCCGAGACGGCCCTGGCCAGCGGCCGCACCGAGGCCGCGGTGATCACGCCGCCGGGCGAGGGTCCGCGCCGCCTGGTGCTGCGCCTCGCCGTGCCCGGCGCCGCGCTGGCGCTGGCCGATGCGCTGCCCCTCTTCGACAGCCTGGACCTGCGCGCCATCGAGGAGGTGCCCTACAAGCTCACGCCGCAGGGCGTGGCCGAGGTCTCGCTGCACGCTTTCGCGGTCGATGCCGGCTGCGACATCCTGCCCGAGCGCGAGCCGCTGCTGCTGGATGCGCTGGAGACGCTCATCGCCGGTGAGATCGAGGCGGACGGATTCAACCGTCTCGTCCTGCGCGCGGGCCTGGACTGGCGCGAGTGCTGGCTGATCCGGTCGATGTACCGCTGGCTGAAGCAGGTCGGCTTTCCGTTCGCGCAGGAGAGCGTGGCGGCGGCCCTGGCCGCGACGCCCGAGGCCGCGCGCATCCTGGCCGATCTTTTCCACAAGCGCTTCGATCCCGCGGTCACCGACCGCAACGAGGCCGCGCTGGACGAGGCCTGGACGGCCATGCTCGACAAGGTCGCCGATCCCGACACGGACCGCATCCTGCAGCGTCTGCGCAAGCTGCTCGACGCGATGCTGCGGACGAACTTCTACCAGAAGAAGGCCTATATCGCCTTCAAGCTGGACAGCGCCGTCGCCGGCGACATGCCGATGCCGCGCCCCTGGCGCGAGATCTTCGTGCACAACGCGACGATGGAAGGCTGCCACATGCGCGCCGGCCCGGTCGCGCGCGGCGGCATCCGCTGGTCCGACCGGCGGGAGGACTTCCGCACCGAGATCCTGGGCCTGATGAAGGCGCAGCGGCTCAAGAACGTCGTCATCGTGCCGACCGGCGCGAAGGGCGGCTTCGTGCTCAAGGGCAGCATCCCCACCGAGCGCGAGGCCTTCCAGACCACCGGCATCGCCGCCTACCGCACGCTGGTGCGCGCCATGCTCGACCTCGCCGACAACCTGCGCGGCACCGAGGTCATCACGGCTGATGACATCATCCGCCGCGACGGCGACGACCCCTACATCGTCGCCGCCGCCGACAAGGGCACGGCCACCTTCAGCGACATCGCCAACGCGCTCTCGGCCGACTACCACTTCTGGCTGGACGACGCCTTCGCCTCGGGCGGCTCGGCGGGCTACGACCACAAGGTCATGGGCATCACCGCGCGCGGCGCCTGGGTGATGATCGAACGGCATTTCGTGGAGACGCTGGGCCGCTCCATCCACGACGCGCCCTTCACCGTGGCCGGCGTGGGCGACATGTCGGGGGACGTCTTCGGCAACGGGCTGCTGATCTCGAAGCAGACGAAGCTGCGCGCGGCCTTCGACCACCGCCACATCTTCCTCGACCCCGATCCCGATCCGGCCGCCAGCTATGCGGAACGGGCCAGGCTCTTCGCCCTGCCGCGCTCCTCCTGGGCGGATTACGACACGAAGCTCATCAGCGCGGGCGGCGGCGTGTTTCCGCGCAACCTCAAGACCATACCGCTGAGCAAGGAAGCACAGGCCATGCTGGGCCTCGCCGCGGACCGCGCGGAGCCGGCCGCCGTCCTCCAGGCCATCCTGCGCATGGACGCCGACCTGCTCTACTTCGGCGGCATCGGCACCTATGTGAAGGCGAGCACGGAAAGCCAGGCCGAGGCCGGCGACCGCGCCAACGACGCCATCCGCATCGACGGCCGCGAGATCCGCGCGAAGGTGGTGGGCGAGGGCGCCAATCTCGGCGTGACCCAGGCGGGCCGCATCGAGACGGCGCGCCAGGGCATCCGCATCAACACCGACGCACTGGACAATTCCGCCGGCGTCAGCACCTCGGACCACGAGGTGAACATCAAGATCCTGCTGGCCGATGCCGAGGCCGAGGGGATGATGACCCGCAAGCAGCGCGACGAGCTGCTGGTGAGCATGACCGACGAGGTCGCGGCCCTCGTGCTGCGCGACAACGAGCTGCAATCCGTGGCCGTCTCGCTGGAGGTGCGCGCGGGCGCCGCCGCGCTCACGGCGCAGGGCGCGCTGATGGCGCGGCTGGAGCAGGAGGGCCTGCTCGACCGCGCCCAGGCCGGCCTGCCGGACGAGGCGGCCCTGAAGGCGCGCGCCGCGCGCGGCGAGGGGCTGACCCGGCCCGAGGTGGCGGCGCTGCTGCCCTTCGCCAAGCTCTGGCTCGGCGAGGCGGTGATCGAGAGCGCCCTGCCCGACGACCCCGCCTTCGCGCCGCTGCTGAACGAGTATTTCCCCACCGCGCTGCGCGAGGAGCGCTTCGCGAAGTTCGTAGCCCGCCACCGGCTGCGGCGCGACCTGATCGCGACCGCGCTGGCCAACATGGTCGCGAACCGGCTCGGCTGCGCCGGCCTCGCGCGGCTCGTCGCCGAGGCCGAACCCGCCGAGGTGGTGGGTGCCGTCTGGCTGGCCTCGGAGCTCTTCGGGCTGGAGGCGCGCTTCGAGCAGGCCGAGGAAGCGCCCGCCGAGCCCCGCCTCGCCGCGCAATCCACGCTGCGCGAGCTGCTGGAGGCCGCGGCGGTGGAGCTGATGGGGCCGGCGAAGGCCGGGCTGCAAGCCGCGATCGCCACGCTCGGCGCGGGCATCGCAACCCTCGCCGCCGCCGACATGGCGGGCCAGGCGGACGAGGCCTCGGGTCTGCCCGGCGATCTCGGCGGCTTCGTCGCCGCCGCGCCGCGGCTGGCGGCTGCGCCCTCTGTGGTGCTGCTGGCCGGC
>JAQGHZ010000182.1 GCA_028291485.1 Rubritepida sp.
TGGCGCCGCATCGCCATGCGCTACGACAGATGCGCCCACACCTGCTTCTCAGCCATTTGCATCGCCGCCACCGTCATCTTTTGGCTCGGACAATGAGTCCTGAGCCTAGAAAGCGAGGCGGCCCCGCGCTCGGCTGTCTCCGCTTCCCGCCCCGCGGGGCTTGTTGCCCTGGGCCCTTTCATTTCTGAAGGCGCAAGAGGCGTTGAACACACATGTTCACCCTGCTGGGAGGGCCTGAGGGGGGCCAAAGCCCTCTTGAGGCGCGACCACCAAAGCCCCTCCAGGAAATCGCTCAGCGGCCGGATTCCTAACGAATCCCGCGGCGTCGGCCAGGGCGGCGACGCGGACCTCGCCCGGGGTCGCGTCGAACTCGCGCCGGAAGGCCCGGCTGAACTGCGAGGCATCCAACGACCGGCCATCGCCAGGGATCACGGCTCGCTTTCATCACCGCCATCGAACTGCTATGGCAGATGCCATGCCCTCCGGACAAACCGCCCGACCGAGGCTTTTGCGCCTCCCCGAGGAGGACACCCTCTCGCTCGGCGAGCGCGCCTATCGCCAGCTGCGCAGCTCCATCGTCCAGGGCCTGCTGCCGGCAGGACGGAAGGTCTCCGAGCGCGGCCTGGCCACCGAGCTCGGCATCTCGGCGCAGCCCGTGCGCGAGGCGCTGCGCCGGCTGGAGCGCGAGGGGATGGTCGTCACGCTGCCGCGCAGCGGAACCGTCGTCGCCGAGGTCGGGCCGGGGCAGCTCGGCGAGCTCGGCCGCATCCGCGCGGCGCTCGAAGGCGTCGCCGCCGCACTGGCGGCGGAGCGGCTGGACGACGGGGCCATGGCGGCGCTGACCGCGATCCTGGCGCGGATGAAGGCCGGCACGGCAGCGGCGGACACCGAGGCGCTGGCCGAGGCGAATGAGGAGTTCCACGCGCTGATCCACCGCGCGACAGGCAACCTCTTCCTCACGCGCTCGCTCTCCTCGCTGCGCGCCAATGACAGCCTCGGGCGACATCGCGCCGTGGGCAGTACGCCGCGCGACCTGCCCAAGGCGCTGGCCGAGCACAAGGGCATCGTCGCCGCGCTTAAGCGGCGCGACCCGGCGCTCGCGGAGGAGCGGATGCGGCATCACATCCTGCGCTCGCTCGTGACCAACGGCGTGCTGCCGGCGCTGTCCCGGAGCAGCCGACGGGAGCGTTGACGGCGCCCCGTCACCGGGCGCAGAATGCAAACTGCTATTGCAGTTGATGACAGTCCCGCAACAGACGGGGCAAGGAGACGATCCGATGAACCATCCCGTGACCGCGCGTCGCAGCCTGCTGCGCGCCTCGGCCCTGGCGCCGCTCGCGCTCCCCTGGCTCGGCGGCCGCGCCTCGGCGCAGACGATCACCCTGCGCTCGGCCGACACCCATCCGGACGGCTACCCGACCGTAGAGGCGGTGAAGTTCATGGGGCGCCTCGTGGAGGAGCGCTCCGGCGGGCGGCTGAAGGTGCAGGTCTTCCATTCCCGCCAGCTCGGTGAGGAGCGCGAGACGCTGGAGCAGACCCGCTTCGGCGTCATCGACCTCAACCGCGTGAACTTCGGCCCGCTCAACAACCTGGTGCCCGAGACCGTCGTGCCGGGCCTGCCCTTCGTCTTCCGCGACGAGGCGCATATGCGGCGCGTGATGGACGGCCAGATCGGCGAGGAGATCATCGCCGGCACCGATCGCCACGGCTTCGTCGGCCTCTGCTACTACGACAGCGGCGCGCGCAGCTTCTACACGCGCAACCGCGCGGCCCGCACGCCGGACGACATGCGCGGCCTCAAGATCCGCGTGCAGCAGTCCGATCTCTGGGTGGCCATCATGCGCGCGGTCGGCGCCAATGCGACGCCGCTGCCCTTCGGCGAGGTCTATTCGGCGCTGCAGACGGGCGTCGTTGACGGCGCCGAGAACAACTGGCCCTCCTATGATTCCACCCGCCATTTCGAGGTGGCGAAGCACTACTGCGTCACCGAGCACTCCATGTCGCCGGAGATCCTCGTCGCCTCCAAGCGCAGCTTCGACCGGCTGCCGCGGGAACTGCAGGGCATTCTCCGCCAGGCCGCGAAGGACAGCGTGCCGGAAATGCGCCGCCTGTGGGATGCGCAGACCGAGGTGTCCCGTCAGCGGGTCATCGCCGCCGGCTCCCTGGTGAACGAGGTGGACAAGGAGGCCTTCGCCCGCGCCATGGCGCCGGTCTACGACCAGTTCGCCCGCGACCAGCGGATGCGCACGCTCATCAGCCGCATCCGGGAGACGGCGTGAGCATGGCGGCGTTCTCCGCAGCCCTGGACATCGCCTGCCGCGCCGCGCTGGCGCTGGCGGGGATCGCATTGGTCGCGATGGTGGTAATCGTCGGCTGGTCGGTCTTCGGCCGCTTCGTGCTGAATGACACGCCGGCCTGGGCCGAGCAGGTGGCGATGTTGCTGCTGGGCTGGGTCATCCTCGGTGCCGCCGCGGCCGGCGTGCGGGAAGGCACGCATATGGGTTTCGACACGCTGCGCGGCGTCATGCCCGCGCCGCTCGCGCGCCTCTGCGAGATTCTAACCGATCTGGTCGTCGCGGGCTTCGGCCTGGGCATGGTCTGGTTCGGCACGGAGCTGGCCGCCGGCGTGTGGGACGCGACGCTGCCCACCACCGGCCTGCCGAGCGGGGTCGAGTACATGCCCATCGTGCTCGGCGGCGTGCTGATCGCCCTCTTCGGCGCCGAACGGCTGGCCGCGGGGCTGCGTGGGGAGGCTGCGCCGGGCCAGGCCGACACGCTCCTCGTCAGCGACGCCTGAGCACCCGGCATCATGGAACTCACGATCCTGATGGGCGCCTTCGGCGTGCTGCTGTTCATCGGCACGCCGGTCGCCTTCGCGCTCGGCGCGGCGGCGCTGGCCACCGTGCTCTACATGGACCTGCCGGCGGTGGTGGTGTTCCAGCAGCTCTCCTCCGGCATGAACGTCTTCTCCATGCTGGCGATCCCCTTCTTCATCTTCGCCGGCGACCTGATGCTGCGCGGACGCATCGCGGACCGGCTGGTGGCGCTGGCGGCCGCCATGGTCGGGCACATGCGCGGCGGACTTGGGCAGGTGAACATCATCGCGGCCACGCTGTTCGGCGGCGTCTCCGGCTCGGCCGTGGCGGATGCGAGCGCGGTGGGCGGCGTGATGATCCCGCAGATGGTCAAGCGCGGCTATGCCAGGGACTACGCCGTCAACGTCACCGCCAATGCCGCGCTGATCGACCTGCTGATCCCGCCCAGCCACAACATGATCCTCTACGTCATCGCCGCCGGCGGCGTGCTATCAGTGGCGGATCTCTTCACCGCCGGCATCATCCCGGGCCTGCTGCTGATGGTGGCGCTGATGGTGGCCGCCTGGCTCGTCGCCGTGCGCCGCGGCTATCCGCGCGAGGCCTTCCCCGGCTGGTGGGTGCTCCTCCGCCTCACGGCGTCCGCGCTGCCGGGGCTGATGCTCATCGTCATCATCTTCGCCGGCGTGCGCAGCGGCATCTTCACCGCGACGGAGAGCGCCTGCGTCGCCGTGCTCTACGCCCTGCTCGTCACGATCCTCGTTTACCGCAGCCTGGATTTCCCGGGCTTCCGCGAGGCGGTGCTGGGCGCGGTGCGCACCACCGGCATGGTCATGCTCATCATCGGCACGGCCACGGCCTTCGGCTGGCTGATGGCGCTGCTGCAGGTGCCGGCGGCGACCGTGGCCCTGATGCGCGGCATCACCGAGGACCCGATCCTCACGCTGCTGCTGATCAACGTGATCCTGCTGCTGCTCGGGACCTTCATGGACATGGCGCCGCTGATCATGATCGGCACGCCGATCTTCCTGCCGGTGGTGAAGGCGCTTGGCATGGACCCCGTGCAGTTCGGCATCGTCATGATCCTCAATCTCGGCATCGGCCTGATCACGCCCCCGGTCGGGCCGGTGCTCTTCGTCGCCTGCGCCGTCGGCAAGATCTCGATGTGGGAGGCAACCAAGACCAGCCTGCCCTTTTACCTGGCCGGAGTCGCGGTGCTGCTGCTGGTGACCTATGTTCCGGCCCTGTCACTCTGGCTGCCGCACGTCTTCCATTAGGATTGTCGCGGGATTCAGACCTCCGGCGCCTTCGCGCCTTCGGTCATCCCGCTTTTAGGATGCCCCGATGACCGCACCCGCCAAGCCCGTCCTGCTCACCGGCGCCTCCGGTAATCTCGGCCGCCATCTCGCGAAGAGTCTCGGCGCGCTGGGCTGGAAGCTGCGCCTCACCGACATCACGCCCTTTCCGGACCCGCTGCCGGAAGGCGCCGTCTTCGTGAAGGCGGACCTCAACGACGGCCTCGCCCTCGTGCGTCAGGCCGAGGGCTGCGGCGCCATCCTGCATTTCGGCGGCGTCTCGGTGGAGCGGCCCTTCGAGGAGGTGATGGGCCCGAACCTGCGCGGCCTCTACCACGTCTACGAGGCGGCGCGGCGCGAGGGGGCGCGGGTGGTCTTCGCCAGCTCCAACCACTCCATCGGATTTCATGAACGGCCGCAGGGAAACCAGGCGAAGCTGGACTACGACTGCGACTTCCGGCCGGACGGCTATTACGGGCTCTCCAAGGCCTATGGCGAACTGATGGGCCGGATGTACTGGGACAAGCACGGCGTCGAGAACGTGAACCTGCGCATCGGCTCCTGCTTCGCCAAGCCGATCGACCGGCGGATGCTCTCCACCTGGCTGTCCTTTGCGGACCTCACGCGGCTCACCGAGCGCTGCATCCTGGCCGAACGCGCCGGGCATGCGGTGATCTGGGCCTGCTCGGACAATCCGGACGCGTACTGGGGGAAGGACCATCGCGAGCGGATCGGCTGGGCGCCGCAGGACAGCGCCGAGCCTTTCCGCGCCGAGGTGGAGCGCAGCACCGCAGATCCCGTCACGGAGCGCTACCAGGGCGGCGGCTACGCGGCGATCGAGTATTCGCGGAAGTCGCCTTCGCCGCGGGACGCCTTCTCGCTCGACGAGTAGAGGCGCGGCCAGGTCCGGCCGCGCCGCCACCCATCGACCCGCTCAGCGGCGGGGCGGGGCGGTGAAGGAGCAGTCGAAGCGGATCTGCGAGCCGACCGCGGCCGGCGTCGGGGCGCCTTGGCCGCCCGGGTTGTGCGTCCCCAGAACCAGGAAGATCACGTCCTTCTGCTCGTTGGGCGCGAGCGTGAAGGTGGTGATCCGGCGGCGGATCTCCCAGTTGCCGAACTTCGCGACGACCACCGACATCCGCGCCGTGATCGTGCGCTGGTTCTGATAATCCTGGTTCTGGAACTGGCCGTGATACTCCACCTCGGCGTTCTGCCCGGTCGACAGCACGTTGCTGTAGAAGGAGTTCGTCGACATGAGGTTGGTGCAGAAGCGGGGCAGGGCCTGCGCGGCGGCAGGGTTGGCGAAGGCGCCGACGGTCGCGGCGGCGACGAAGGCGGCGGCGGCGGTTTTAGAGCGGCACCTCCCGGGGTGGAATCGCGAAAGTGCTTTGAGCGGCGCGGCGGTGAGTGATTCGTGGTGTTCCGGTGGCAGCCGGAGGGCGCGATGGCGTGGCGTCGGGGACAGACCTATGGGCAGGACCTGCGGGACCGGGTTCTGGATGCGAAGGACGTAACTGCGCGCGAGGCGGCGGCGCGGTTTGGCGTCAGCGTGTCATATGTGGTGAAGGCGCGGCAGCGCCTGGCCCGCGCCGGCTCGGCGGCGCCGCGGCCGCAGAAGCCGCCTGTGGCCCGCAAGCTGGTGGCGCATCATGCGGCGCTGCGGGCGCGTGTGGACGAGGTGCCTGACGCGACGCTGGCCGAACATCGTGAGTGGCTGGCCGAGACGCATGGCGTGCTGGTGGGGCTGACGACGATCTGGAAGACGCTGAGGCAGTTGAAGCTGACGCGCAAAAAAAGTCGCTCCGAGCGAGCGAGCAGGGCCGCCCGGATGTCGCCCAGGCGCGAGCGGAGTGGATCGACGCCCAGCCCGGGCTGGACGTGACACGGCTGGTTTTCCTGGATGAAACCTGGGCCAAGACGAACATGACGCGGCTGTACGGGCGCAGCCTGCGCGGCACGCGGTTGATCGGCACCGCGCCCTACGGCCACTGGAAGACGACGACCTTCCTGGCGGGGCTGCGTCATGACGGCATCATCGCGCCCCTGGTGCTCGACGGGCCGATCAACGGCGCGTCATTCCTGGCCTGGACGCAACAGTTCCTGGTGCCGGTGCTGCACCCTGGCGACATCGTCGTCGCCGACCGCCTCGGTAGCCACCAGACCGCCGCCGCGCGAGAGGCCATCGAGGCCTGCGGGGCGCAGCTCACTCTGCTGCCCGCCTACTCCCATGACCTCAACCCAATCGAGCAGGTCTTTGCCAAGCTGAAGGGGCTGCTCCGCAAGGCTG
>JAQGHZ010000543.1 GCA_028291485.1 Rubritepida sp.
TAGGCCTCGACCTGCGCGTCCTCGTCGGGGAGGTCCTCGCGGTTCATGAAGAGGAACTCGGTGCGCAGCAGGCCGATGCCTTGCGCGCCGGCATTCGCGATGAGCGGCAGCTCCGCCGGGATCTCCAGGTTGGCCTGCAGCTCGACCTGCTGGCCATCGGTGGTCTCGGCCGGCAGCCGGCGCAGCTTGCCGAGCCGCGTGCGCTCCTTCGCCTGGGCGGCGAGGCCCTCCTTGGCGGCGGCGATGGCCTCCACGCCGGGATGCAGTGTGACGCGGCCCGCGCCGCCGTCGAGCACCGCCTGGTCGCCGCGGCGTGCGGCGGCCGTCAGCCCGTGGCAGCCCAGCACCGCCGGGATGCCCAGGGCGCGCAGCATGATGGCGGTGTGGCCGTCGGCCCCGCCCTCCTCGGTCGCCACGGCGGCGATGCGGCCGGGTTCCAGCAGCGCGGCGTCGGCGGGCGTGAGCTCGTCGGAGATGAGGATGGCGCCCGTGGGCACGCCCTTGAGGCTGCGGAAGGGCGTGGCTGTCAGGTTGCGCACCAGGCGGCGGGCGATCTCGCGCACCTCGCCGGCGCGGCGGTTCAGCCCGGCCTTGTCGTCGTCCCTGGCAGCGAGGATGAGGGCCGCGATGGCCTCCGCCTCGTCCTGCACGGCGGTCTCGGCGGAAAGCAGCTCGTCGCCGATGCGCTTGCGGGCGCCGCGCAGCAGCCGCGAATTGCCGAGCATGAGGATATAGGCGTCGAGCAGCGGCTCGAGCTCCTCCTGCGCCTCCTCGGGCAGGACGGAGAGGCGCGTCTTGAGCTTGCCGACCTGCTTGCGGGAGAAGGCGGCGGCATCCGTCAGCCGGGTGCGCTCGGTCTCGACCTTGTCCTCGGTGATGCTGCGGCGCGGCACCTCGGTGGGCGCCTCGGTCGTATCGTAAATCTGCCCGATGACGATTCCGGGCGAGACGGGAATTCCCCTGAGTCGCTGCTCAGCGGCCCGGTGGGGACCGGCGGCGCGGCGCGCTGGCTCCGCCGATTTGGGGTCTGGCTTGCCGGAACCCTCAGTCTTCATGGAAGCCGGCTTCGATGAGCCCGGCCACCGCATCCAGCGCCTCGCGCGCGTCCCAGCCCTCGGCCTCCAGCATGACTTCGCTGCCCTGGCCGGCGCCCAGCATCATCAGCCCCATGATGGAGCAGGCCGGCACGGTCTGCCCGGCGCGGCTGAGGCTGAGGCAGGCGGAGTAGCGCTCGGCCAGCGCGACCAGCTTGGCGGCGGCGCGCGCGTGCAGGCCGCGGCTGTTCACGATCTTGATCGAGCGTTTCAGCACCATCCCGCCCCCGCATCCGCAATCGGCCTCGACCGGTGGCGCTTCCGCAGGAGCGGTAGGCGGGGCCGCATCGGTCTCCGTCGGCCATTCGTTCATCATGCGGTTTCGCCTTTGGGGGGTTTCGACGATGGCCCAGGGACGGGGGTCCCGGTGCCGTTCACGCTATTCGGCAAATCACTGGCCGCGGTGATGTACTTGCGGCCGGCCTTGGCGGCGTGGTCGACCGCCTCGGCCAGGGGCTCGGAGCCGCGAATCTTCGCGAGCTTCACGAGCAGCGGCAGGTTCACGCCGGCGATGACTTCCACATTCTTGTGGTCACACAGCGAGAAGGCGAGGTTGGAGGGGGTGCCGCCGGCGATGTCGGTCAGCAGCACCACGCCGTCGCCCTGGTCGACGTCGGCGATGCGCGCGCGGATGTCGGCGCGGCGGTTCTCCATGTCGTCGTCGGGGCCGATGCACACGGTGGCAACGGCGCGCTGGGGGCCGACGACATGCTCCATGGCGTGGCGCAACTCGAGCGCCAGGCGGCCATGGGTGACGAGCACAAGGCCGATCATGATTGGTAGTTCACAGGCATGGACATGGAAGGGCTGGGGGCCGCCTTCTCGGAAGACATCAGGGGTTCGGATCTGCCAGGCGCCAAGGGGGATCCCTGGGGGGCCGTAGCGATCATCGGGGCGGATATATCGTGCGTCTGGCCCAATTCCCGATGCGCCAGATCAGCACGCCAGCCCTGCTGCCGGAGATGGGCTGCCAACTTCTCGGCCACGAAGACCGAACGATGCCGTCCGCCCGTACATCCTACGGCAATGGTCAGGTATTTTTTGCCCTCGGCGACATAGCGGGGCAGCAGGGGTTCGATGAAGCCGGTGAGCCGCGCCCAGAATCCCGGGAAGTCCGGGTCGGCGGCGACGTAATCGGCGACGGCGGCGTCCCGGCCGGTCAACGGCTGCAGCGCCGGCACGTAGTGCGGATTGGCCAGGAAGCGCAGGTCGAAGACCAGGTCCGCCTCGCGCGGCAGGCCCTTGGGGAAGGCGAAGGACTGGATGTTGAGCGAGAGGCCGGGCGCGCCCTCCGGCCGGAAGCGGGATTCGATCAGCCGGCGCAGCTCGGGCAGCGGCAGGGCGGAGGTGTCGAGCAGCAGGTCGGCAGCGTCGCGCAGGGGAGTCAGCAGCGCGGCCTCCATGCGGATGCCGTCCAGCACGCGGGCGCCGAGCGGGCCGCCGGGCGCGAGCGGATGGCGCCGCCGCGTCTCCGTGTAGCGGCGCAGCAGCACGTCCTCCTCGGCGGTCGCGAAGACGAGGGTGGGCGCGAGGCCTGCGTGGCCGCGCATCCGCTGGAGGGCGGCCAGCACCTCCGTTGCGTCGAAGCCGCGGGTGCGGGCGTCGATACCGGCGGCGAGCGGGCCTTCGCCCTCCCGCACCAGGGAATCGAGGATGGCGAGCGGCGGGTTGTCCACCGTCTCAAAGCCGACGTCCTCCAGCACACGGAGGATGGAGGCCTTGCCGGCGCCCGAGAGTCCCGTGACGAGCACGAAGGGCCGGGCCCCCTCGGATGGCTCCTCCGCGCTCACGCCGCGAAGGCTCCGCAGGTGAGCGTGTGTTTTCGCGCGAGCGCGCCCAGGGCGCAGGCCAGCACGTCCGGCGCGGAGGCGGCGGCGCCGTTCGCCTCCAGCAGAGGCAGCGAGACGCCCAGGGCTTCCCATTGCTGCGGCGCGGGAAGGCGCGACAGCTGCTCGCGCGGGACCAGGCGGACGGCCAGGCGGAGGGGGGCGGACCGCCAGGGCAGGCCCTCGACGAGGCCCAGCCCGAAGACTTCCATCCGCCCCGCGAGCTCGGGGGGCGGCGAAGCCTGCAAACGTCCGTCGACGGCCTTCAGAACCAATTGGTCATCCGCCACCAGATCCCAGCCGCGTCCAAGCAGACGCAGCAGCAGGTCCGACTTGCCACCGCCTGGAGGAGCGAGGATCAACACCGCCTCGCCTTCCAAAGCCGCACAGCTTGCGTGCAGGAGCATCCCGACTGCCAGAATGTTTCAACAGGTTACTTTATGGCAGGATTGGGGCCCACACGAAAGGGCGTTGAGGTCACAGGGGAATATGCATGCACATTGATCGACCAGCCATCGCCGCCGCGGCCCGCCGCATCGCCGGGGACGTCCGCCGGACGCCGCTGCTGGCGATGCCCGGATGGGGGATTCTCAAGCTCGAGATGCTGCAGTTGGCTGGCAGCTTCAAGCCGCGCGGCGCCT
>JAQGHZ010000203.1 GCA_028291485.1 Rubritepida sp.
TCCTGCTCCTCCAGCCCCAGCAGGGCATCGAGCACCAGGATCACCACCTCGGCCTCGCGCAGCGCGCCGATGGAGGAGGCGACGCTCATCTCCTCCAGCCGGTGCGTGATGCGGGCGCGCTTGCGCATGCCGGCGGTGTCGACGATGCGGATGGGGCCGTGCTCGTCCTGCCACTGGCTGGCGATGGCGTCGCGCGTCAGGCCGGGCTCGGGGCCCACGATCATGCGCTCCTCGCCCAGCAGCGTGTTGAGCAGCGTGGACTTGCCGGCATTCGGCCGGCCGAGGATGGCCAGGCGCAGCAGCTTCGCGTCGCCCTCCTGCTCGATCTCGGGCTGGACCTCGGGCAGGTGCTCGGCGATGGCCTCCATCAGCCCCGCGATGCCCTCATTGTGCTCGGCCGAGACGGCGATGGGGTCGCCGAGGCCGAGCTCATAGGCCTCCATGGCATTGGCGGCGCCGCCGCGCCCCTCGGCCTTGTTGGCGACGAGGATCACCGGCCGGTGCGCCCGGCGCAGCCAGTTGGCGAAGGCGCGGTCCGATGCGGTGATGCCGCTGCGCGCATCCACCACGAAGACGGCGACGTCCGCCTGCTCCAGCGCGGCTTCGGAGCTCGCGCGCATGCGGCCGTAGAGGGTCTCGGGCGCGGCCTCTTCCAGCCCCGCCGTGTCGACCAGCAGGATGTCGCGGCCGCCCATCTGGGTTTCGGCTTCCTTGCGGTCGCGCGTCACGCCGGGCGTGTCGTCCACGATCGCCAGCCGCCGGCCCATGAGCCGGTTGAAGAGGGAAGATTTTCCCACGTTCGGCCGGCCGAGAATGGCGACCACCGGAAGGCTGTCACCAGATGCCATGAAATTATCCCACCCCGCGAAGCGCGACGACGGAGCCGCCATCGGTCATCAGGTATACACTGTTGTTGGCGACCACCGGCTGCAACGTGGAGCCGTCGGGAAGGCGCAGGCGCTGGATGATCTCGCCCGAGCTGGCGTCGACCTCGAGGAGCTGCCGGTTGCTGGAGGACAGCAGGAGGCGGCCGCCGGCCACCACCGGCGGACTCCAGATGATCGGCTTGCGGCGGCGCGCCTCGTCCTCGTAGCTGGGCACCTCTGTGATCCAGCGCACGCGGCCGTTCTCGCGCTCCAGCGCCATCAGCCGGTTGCCGCGGGTGAGCGCGAAGAACCAGTCGCCCACCAGCGACGGCGTCAGCGAGCCACCCACCTCGCGCTCCCAGACGCGGCGGCCGGAGCGCAGGTCGAGGCAGGTCGCGGCCCCCGCCATGCCAATGGCGAAGACGCGGCCGCGGTCGATCACCGGCAGTGCCGAGATGGCGCCGATATCGGCGATGGAGACGCCGCCCCGCGTGGTGCCGAGGCTGTCGCTCCAGAGCACGCGGCCATCGGCGATGTTCAGCGCCACGATCTCGCCCGAGGCGAAGCCGGCCACGGCCACGTCGCCCTCGACGGCGGGGCTCGGCAGGCCGAGCGGCAGCGCCTGCACGGGCGAAGCGCGGAAGGTCCAGGCGCGGGCGCCGTCCTCGGTCGTCAGCGCGACCAGGTGGTTCTCCACCGTCGGCACCAGGAGCTTGTTGCCGGCGACGGCAAGGCCGCCGCGGGCCGAGACGCCGATGGAGGCGCGCCATTTGATCTCGCCCGAGCCGGGGTCGAGCGCGAGCACCTCGGCCAGGCCGGTCGCGACGTAGAGCACGCCGTCCGAATAGGCGATGGCGCCGCCCAGCGCGCCGTCGCGGTCGCGGCGGGGGCGGGTGTCGGTCTGCCAGCGGCGGCCGCCGCGCGCGACGTCGAGGCAGGTCACCCAGCCCAGCGCGTCGATGGCGAAAATCGCATCGCCCACCACCAGCGGCGAGGCGGTGAGCCGGCGCCGGTAGGAATTGCCCGAGCCGATGGAGGTGCGCCAGACCTCGCCGATCGGCCGGGGCAGCGACAGATGGCCCGGCGCATGGCCCGGCGCGCCGCCGGCGGTCGGCCATTCGAGGTTGAGCGTGGGCGGCGGCAGCGAGAAGGCGCGGCTGGCCGCGGCATCATCGGCCGCGACCGCGCGCTCGGTGGACAGCACGGGGCGGCGTTCGCCCGCCAGCGGCACCTTGGGGGTGCCGAGGACATCGTCCACCCAGTCGCGGGCGGTGTCGCAGCCGGCAAGGAGGGCAGCGCCGCCGAGCAGCGCCGTGCGGCGGCCCAGCAGGGACCGTTTCGTCAAATCAGGCATCAGTTTCCCAGTCCCTGGAGCAGGCGGCCGGCGCGGTCGCGCAGCCCCTGCGGCGTCGCCGCGTCGCTGGTGATCGCCTGGAGCGCGGTGCGCGCCTGTTCGGTGTTGCCGGCCTTGAGCGCGGCGAGCGCCTGGACCTCCTGCGCGGAGGCGCGCCAGGGGGCGCCGGGCGCGGCGAGGGGGGCCATGCGGGCCTGGATCTGCGCCGCATCGCCCGAATCGAGGGCGCGCAGGCCCCATAGGACGTTGGCGAGGCCGCGGTAGAGCGGGTCCACCTCGGTGTCGCGCGAGAGGGCGTCGTAGGCGGCCAGGGCCTGCTCCGTCTGGCCGGTCTCGGCCAGCAGGGCGGCGGCGCGCAGGCGGGCCAGGGCGCGATAGCCGGCCGGGGCGTTGGGCGCCATGGCGGTGAAGCGGTCGGCGATCGCCTTGAGGTCGGCGCCCTCGGCGGCGGCGTCGCGGGTCGTGGCCAGGAAGGATTCGGCGGCCTTGCCGGCCTCGCGCCGCTCGTGCCAGCGCCAGGCCTCCCAGCCGCCCACGCCGGCGATCGCCAGCAGCACGACCCCGGTCACGAGGCCGCCGTAGCGCTGCGCGAGCTTGCGCGCGCGATCGGCGCGCATCTCCTCGTCAACCTCGTCGATCAGATCGGACAATGCAGGCGCCTTTGTTCCGGGGAGGGCATTCGGGAGGAGGGGGTATAGCGGCCCCTTTGCACGGCGTTAAGGCTTGCGGGTGTTTCGTGGCGGATGTGCGGCACCTGATCCCTCTCCCGATACTCCTGCTCCCCTTCCTGGGAGGCTGCGACGGCCCAGCGCTGGTCGCGACGGCGGGGGTCAACGTGGCCTCCCTGACCCTGGTGGGGCGCACGGTGCCGGACATCCTGGTCTCGGGCGTGACGGGGCGGGACTGCTCGATCGTCCGGCTGGACCGGGGGATGTCCTATTGTTCCGCGCCG
>JAQGHZ010000207.1 GCA_028291485.1 Rubritepida sp.
CGATCACGATGTCGGGCGTGAAGCCGACGAACCAGTTGTCCTTGTAATCGTCGGTCGTGCCGGTCTTGCCGGCGACGGGACGGTTGAGTCCCACGGCGGCGCGTCCGCCCGTGCCGCGCTGGACCACGCCCTGGAGCAGGTTCACGATCTGGAAGGCGGCGCTGGGGTCGGCGATCTGCTGGCGGTTCTCGGCGATGCGCGGTGGCGGGCCGTCCGGACCCGTCGC
Organism: Rubritepida sp.; assembly: GCA_028291485.1. Classification (GTDB taxonomy): domain Bacteria; phylum Pseudomonadota; class Alphaproteobacteria; order Acetobacterales; family Acetobacteraceae; genus Roseococcus. The sequence continues at coordinate 227 of JAQGHZ010000207.1, forward strand.
GCAGGCGGCGCATTCGCGGGCCTGGCTGCGCCAGATCATGCGGCCGCGCTGGTCCTGCACGCTGTCGATGAAGGTCGGCTCCACGCGGCGGCCGCCGTTCACGAAGCTGGCATAGCCCGCCGCCTGGCGGAGCACGGTGGTCTCGCCGGCGCCGAGGCTCATCGAGAGGTAGCGCGGCATGTTGTCGATCACGCCGAAGCGGGCGGCCGTGTCGGCCACGCGGTCGATGCCGACCTGCTGCGCGATACGGACGGTGACGAGGTTGAGGCTGCGCTCCAGCGCCGAGCGCATGGTGACGTAGCCGCCGCTCATCCCGCCGCCGTAATTGCCGGGGCGCCAGACGCCCTGGGCCGTCGCGATCTCGATCGGGCCATCCAGGAAGCGCTGGTTGGGCGGGATGCCGGCCTCCAGGGCCGTGATGTAGACGTAGGGCTTGAACGAGGAGCCGGGCTGCCGCATCGCCTGGGTGGCGCGGTTGAACTGGCTGCGCTCGTAGCTCCAGCCGCCGGAAGTGGCGAGGACGCGGCCGGTGTTGGGGTCGAGCGCGACGACGGCGCCCTCGACCTCGGGGATCTGGCGGAGCGCCAGGCGCTCCAGCCGCGGGCCCGAGGTGGCGACGGTCGTGGCGCCGCGGGCTGGGGCGGCGGCCGTCACGGGGCGATTGGGCTCCGGCTCGACCATCACGAGGTCGCCGACCGAGAGGACCTCGGAGACACGGCGCGGCGCATTGCTCAGGCGCGGCGGCTGGCCCGGCTGGGCGGGGAGCACCGGGCGGGCCCAGGCCAGGTCCTCCAGCAGGACGGTGCCGTAGCGTGGCTCGGAGGGCACGCGCGCGTTGGGGCGCTCCAGCCAGCCAAGCCGGGCGTCGCGCTCGCGGACTTCCAGGACCACGGCCTGGCGCCACTCGTTGAGCATGCCCGGCGGGCGGGGCAGGGCCTCCAGGGCCGGGAGCCAGTCGGCCGGGCCATAGGCGCTCTTGCCCAGGGCGCCGCGCCAGCCGCCGCGGCGGCGGTCGTAGGCCATCAGCCCATTGCGCAGGGCGACTTCGGTCGCCGCCTGAAGATTCGGGTCGAGGCTGGTGCGGACGACGAGGCCGCCGCCCTGGGTCTGCTCCTGGCCGAAGCGCTGGATGAGCTCGCGCCGGACCTCCTCGTTGAAGTGGCCGCCGACGGCGACCATGTCGGGCCGCCGGGTCGGGCGGGCCTGGATCGGCTCGGCCTTGGCGGCGACGGCCTCGGCCGCAGTGATGACGCGGTCGTCCGCCATGCGGTCGATGACCCAGTCGCGGCGGATGCGCGCCTGTTCGGGGTAGCGGAGGGGGTTGTAGTTGTTGGGCGCCTTGGGGAGGGCGGCGAGGAAGGCCGTCTCCGAAATCGTGAGCTCGTCCAAGGACTTGTTGAAATAGGCCTGGGCCGCCGCGGCCACGCCATAGGCCTGCGCGCCGAGGAAGATCTCGTTCAGGTAGATCTCGAGGATGCGCGGCTTGGGCAGGGCGTTCTCGAGCCGGATGGCCAGCAGCGCCTCGCGCGCCTTACGCAGGATGGTGCGGTCGCTGCCCACCAGCATGTTCTTGGCGACCTGCTGGGTGATGGTGGAGGCGCCGACCATGCGCCGGCCGGAGCCGTATTGTTCCACGTTCGTGACGATTGCGCGGACCAGCGCGATCGGATCCACGCCCTGATGGCTCTCGAAATTCTGGTCCTCGGCGGAGATGAAGGCCTGCTGGAGCCGGCGGGGAATGGCCTCGATGGGCACGAAAACCCGGCGCTCGGCGGCGAGCTCGGCCATCAGGCGGCTGTCGCCGGCATAGATGCGGCTCATCTGCTGGGGCTGGTAGTCGGCGAGCCAGCGGTAGTCGGGCAGGTCGGATTCGAGCTTGCGGTAGAGGCCGTAGCCCGCCACGCCGGCCGCGACCACGCTGATGATGGTGATGGTGAAGAGGCTGCGGACGAAGCCCCCGAAGAGCCGGAAGGGCGGGCGCTTGCCCCCCTTGGGCCGCTCCTTTTGGGAGGGCTTCCTCGGCGGCCCGGCGCGCGGCCGCGGTGGAATCACCGGGGCATCGAGGGGACCTTCATTCATCAGCTTGGGCATTCATCAGCATGGGCAGTCATGAGCATGGGGCGGCATCTAGCACGAAATGGGTGAGTGGGCGTCCGGATTCCCGAACGCATGGCTGGTGCGGAGATTTCACGCGGCCTGCGGCAATTTTGCGGCGCAGCAACTTCCGCGGCGGGACTGACGCCAACCGAGGCAGTCCCCGCCCGGATTGCGAGGCAGGCGGGCGGTTCTTCCTGGACCAATCACGGAACAGGTCGGAGTGCCCTGGATTGTACTGTTAGCTTGCTGCTACAAGCCGCGCTTCGCTGCGTCGAACCAACCCGGGGGACCTCAAAAGATGCGCTCGACAATCCGCGCCCTGGCCGTTTCCGGCCTCCTGGGACTGGTTTCCATCCAGGCTCCCGCGCAAACCCTCACCATGGCCGTCGGCGCCCCGGTGACAAGCCTGGACCCCCACTACCACCAGCTCTCGCCCAACAACGCGGCGGCGAGCATGATCTTCAACCGCCTCGTCGAGACCGACGAGCACGCGCGCAGCATCCCGGGTCTCGCCGAGAGCTGGCGGGTCGTGGAGCCCACCGTGTGGGAGTTCAAGCTCCGCCCCGGCGTGCGCTTCCACAATGGCCGCGAGTTCACCGCCGAGGACGTGGCCTTCACCTTCGCGCGCGTGCCGAACGTGCCGAACAGCCCGGCCTCCTTCACCCTCTTCGTCCGGCCGATCGTGCGGGTGGAGATCGTGGACCCGCTGACCATCCGGCTGCACACGCGCACCCCCTATCCGCTGCTGCCGATGGATCTGACCAATATCTTCATCCTCGACCGCGAGACGCATGAGGGCGCCACCACCGAGCGCTTCAACAGCGGCGAGCTGGCCGTCGGCACCGGCCCCTACCGCGTGGTCCGCCATGCCAATGGCGACCGCATCGAGCTGGAGCGGAACGAGAACTTCTACGGCGAGCGGCCGGCCTACCAGCGCGTGAACTACCGCATGATCACCAACGACGCCGCCCGGACGGCGGCCCTGCTGTCCGGCGACGTAGACGTGATCGACCAGGTGCCGACGGCCGACCTCTCCCGGCTGCGGCGCGACGCCCGGCTCTCGCTCTACGAGACGACGGGCCTGCGGCTGATCTTCCTCTCGCTGGACCATTCGCGCGAGGACGCGTCGCCCTTCGTCACCGACAATGACGGCCGCCCCATCGCCCGCAACCCGCTGAAGGACGTGCGGGTTCGCCGCGCGCTGTCCATGGCGATCGACCGCCCCAACATGGTCGAGCGCGTGATGGAAGGCGCAGCGACGCCCACCGGCCAGTTCCTCGCCGAGGGCGTGACCAGCCACATCCCGGGCTACCCCGTCCCCCGCTACGATCCCGACGGCGCCCGCCGCCTGCTGGCCGAGGCGGGCTTCCCGAACGGCTTCCGCATCACCCTCCATGGGCCGAACGACCGCTACCCGAACGACTCGCGCATCATCCAGGCCGTCGGCCAGATGTGGACCCGCGTGGGCATCCGGACCGCGGTCGATGCGCAGACCTGGGCGACCTTCATCGGCCGCGCCAGCCGCGCCGATCTTTCCGCCTTCCTGGTCGGC
>JAQGHZ010000215.1 GCA_028291485.1 Rubritepida sp.
TATTTTCCGGCGACGACGAGCTGCACGGCGAAGGAGACGCCCACCGCCTCCACCTTGATGCGGACCGCACCGGGCCGCATGGGCGGCGGCGGGATGTCCTTGATCTCGAGCTCGTCGAACTCGCGCCCGGATTCGCAGACAAGTGCACGCATCATTCCCCCTTGATGTCGGCGTCGCGGACGAGCCGGCCGAAGCGCTCGTACTCGCTCGCGGAGAAGCGCGCAAAATCGGCCGGTGTGCTGGCGATGGGGTCGGCGCCCATGGAGGCGAAGCGCGCCCGTGCATCCTCGCGCTGGCAGACCTTCGCCACCGCCTGGTGCATGCGCGCGGCGAGGGCCGGCGGCAGGTTCTTCGGCCCCCACATGGCGTACCAGGTGGACATCTCGTAGCCGGGTACGCCGGCCTCGGCGATGGTCGGCAGCTCCGGATGGCTCGGCAGGCGTTGCGTCGTCGTCACCGCGATGGCGCGCAGGCGGCCGGAGCGCACGTGCTCGGCCGAGGAGGCGAGGCTGTCGAACATGACCTGCACCGTGCCGCCCAGCAGGTCCTGCAGGGCCGGGCCCGAGCCGCGATAGGGGATGTGGGTGAGATCGGTCCTCGTCATCAGCTTGAACAGCTCGCCCGCCAGGTGCGGCGCGCCGCCGATCGAGGAGGAGGCGTAGGAGATCCGCCCCGGCCGCGCCTTCGCCAGCGCGATCAGCTCCTGCACATTGCGCACCGGCAGGGCCTCGTTCACCACCAGGATGAGCGGCACCTTCACGATCTCGGTGACGGGTGTGAAGTCGGCCAGCGCGTCGAAGGGCAGCCCGCGCATGAGGTGCGGCGTGATGACATGCGCGGAGGCGTTGACCAGGAAGGTCGCGCCGTCGGGCGCCGCGCGGGACGCCTCGCCCGCGCCGATGGAGCCGCCGGCGCCGGCGCGGTTCTCGACCACGAAGGAGGAACCGAGCTCGGCCTGGAGGCCGGCCGCCGTGACGCGGCCGACGATATCGGTCGGGCCGCCCGGCGGGTAGGGGACGATCACGCGCACGGAACGGCCTGGCCAATCCTGGGCCTGGGCCTGGGCGAGCGCGGGCGCGGCGAGGGCGGCACCCAGCAGGGCGCGGCGGGCGGCGGTCATGGACGTCCCCTTGGTGGTTGCGCCGATGATAGCGCGGCCGAAGGGAAGGGCCATCCGCTGTCAGGTGTTCGTGGTTACGATGTCGCCGAAGCTGGGTCGGGTGCTGTCGAAGAGCAGCTTGGGCGGGTGCCGCATCCGCGCGTCGGCCGCGGCCATGTGGTTCTTCACCGTGATGCGGATGGTCGTCGCCTCCGAAAGCTTGGCGTGCAGCGCGTCGTAGGCCTTTCCGGAGCTCGCGATGAAGGCGCCCATGCTCGGGCGCCATTGGCCGACCAGGATGCAGCCGTCCGTATCCTCGGCCTTGTTGCCGATGTGGATCAGGATGCCCGAAAAGTTCTGCACGTCGTGCAGGCGCGGGATGAGCCGGCTGCGGCCCTGCAGCTCGTAGCGCTTGGAGAATTTCGGGCTCTCCGCAAGGGTGACATTGTAGACGCCGGGCGGAATGGCCGTCTTGCCGTGGATCTTTTCCGCGCGCTCCAGGTCCTCGAGCGTGTGGCACTGGAATTTCCCGTCCAGTTCCAGCGTGCCGATGGTGGCCTCGCCGACCACCGCCTGCCGCGTGAGGAGCAGCTCCATGACCGTCGCCTCCGTCGTTTGATTAACATGCCATGTCATGAAGAGAGCGTCCACGAGCAAAAGAGGTGCCCTTCGCCCCGCCGGCATTTTCCGCGATGATGCCGCCCATCAGGAGGAAGCAATGCTGAAGCCCTACGAGGGACTATTCGTGCTCGACGCCGCGCAGGGCATCGCGGGGCCGTATTGCGGGATGCTGCTGGCGCAATGCGGCGCCGATGTCGTGAAGCTCGAGCCGCCCAAGGGCGACTGGTCGCGCGGGTTGAGCACGCGGGCCGAAAGCCACAGCGTCATGCACACCGCCTTCAACCGCGGCAAGCGCGCCATCGTGCTGGACCTGACGGATGAGGGCGATCGCGCGAAGACGGCCAAGCTCGCCGCCAGGGCCGACGTGCTGATCGAGGCCTTCCGCCCCGGAGTGGCGCGGCGCATCGGCCTCGGTCCCGAGAGCGCGAAGCCCGACGCGATCTGCATCTCCGTCTCCGGCTTCGGCCAGCAGGGCCCGCACAGCGAGCGCCCCTGCACCGACAGCGTGGCTCAGGCCTATTGCGGCGTCGTCGCGATCAATCCGGGGATGGACGGGCTGACGCACCGGGTCGGCACGCAGGTCGTGGACGTCTTCACCGGCCTCTCCGCCTTCGCCGCCTGCCAGGCCGCGCTGGCCGAGCAGGCGCGCGACCGTGCGGCGGGCGCGCCGCCGAAACGCCGGCACCTCGACATCTCGCTGATGCAGGGGGCCGCGTCGATGCTGGTGCTGCCCATCGCGGAATCCGGCCTGCTCGGCCGCATGCCGGACGAGGTAAACACCCCGGCCGGCGCCTATCCGGCGCAAGACGGCGTCTCGGTCATGTTCGCCCTGGTGCGCGAGCAGGAATGGGTGACGCTCTGCGACGTGATCGGCCGGCCGGACCTGCCGCAGGACCCCCGTTTCACCGACTTCCCGACGCGCTTCGCCAACAAGGCCGCCTTGGTGGCCATCCTGCGCGAGATCTTCCTCACGAAGACCGCGTCCGAGTGGCTGGGGCTGATGCAGGCCGCGCGGCTGCTCTGCGACCGGGTGAACACCCCGCTGGAATATCTGGCGGAGCCGCACGTCCAGGCCATCCGCGCCGCGCCGCTGCTGGACCAGCCCGGCCTCGGGCCGCTGCCCTTTCCGGCCATCCCCGGCCTGGGCGCCTGGGAGCTCGCCGCGCCGGCGCTCGGGCAGGATACCGACGCCGTCCTCGCAGAATTCGGAGTCTGACCATGGCACACGACGC
>JAQGHZ010000216.1 GCA_028291485.1 Rubritepida sp.
CAGGCCGCCAGGGGGTCGAAGGGCAAGCGCGTGCCGAGTGCGGCGGCCTGGTTGGGGCCGAGCGTGTGCAGCATGAGCGTGTAGCCGTCCGCCTCCTGCTGCAGCACGATCCCCGCGGCCGGAACGCCGCCGGCGCCGCCGCGATTTTCGACGAGGATGGTCTGGCCGAGCCGCGCGCCCATGCGGTCCGCCAGCAGCCGCGCCACGATGTCGGTCGAGCCGCCGGGCGCGTAGCCGACGACGAGGCGGATCGGGCGATCAGGATACTCCGCCCGCGCGGGCAGCGCGAAGGCGAGCAGCAGCAAGGGCCAAAGCCGAAGAGACATGCACGTTCCCCGCGCCGTGTTTTCTTGCCGTCTGGCGAGGGGGCCGGCGCCGCCCGCAATCGCTTCGGGATCAGCATGATCCCGAAGCGGAGCGGCGCCAAGCGAAGTCGGCGAACCGCATTTCCGAGCCGTCAGGCGAAGCGGCCTGACTTGAAAATGCTTCAGCCGTCGATGGGCAGCCCCAGCGCCAGCCGGCCCGTCGTCTCCAGCTGCGGCACTTCCTGCAGCGGGTGGAAGCGGGCGCCCTGGACGTCCCGGAAGGCCCGCTCCAGCCCGAGGTCGCGGTAGAAGGACATGCCGCCCACCAGCTCCATCGCGCGCTCCACCGTCTCGATCGCGCCTTGCCCGGTGAGGGTGCGCGCCGTCGCCGCGCGCCCGGTCCGGGTCGGGCCCGGCGCCTCCGTCTCCGCGATCGTGATCATCCGGTCGAGCGCCATCTCCGCCTGGGCGAAGGCGTTCTCCAGCCTGCCGGCGGCGGCGCTCAGCTTCGCCGGATCGCCCTTCAGCCGCGCGATCGTCAGCGCCTTCGCCCGCGCGCCCTCGGCCACGCCGACATAGGCCGCGAAGACCAGCGGGAAGGCCATCGCGAAGATGTGGTGGAACAGCATGTGCCACTTGCCCGGCTCGCGCCGCGCCGCGATCGCCGCGTCGGGCACGAAGACGCCGTCGAGCTCGACGTCCTGCGAGCCGGTGCCGCGCATGCCCATCACGTGCCAGGTGTCTAGAAGCCGCACGCCCTCGGCCTTGAAGGAGACGGGGAAGTGCAGCACCTCCGGCCCCTTCTCCGGGTCGTCGTGGATCGCGCTGGTCATCAGCAGATCGCCCATCGGGCAGCCGCTGGCGAAGACCTTCCGGGCGTGGATGCGATAGCCGCCCTCCACCTTCACGGCCTTGCCGGAGCCCGGCAGCCAGTCCGATCCGCCGCTGGAGATCAGGATCAGATCCTCCTGGACCACGCGCCTCAGCAGGCCCTCGACCGGTGCCTGCTCATGCCGCCACCGCCAGGCCGGCACCGCCACGAGGTGGCAATGCATGGAGAAGGCAAGCGCCGTCGCGCCGCAATGATTCGCCAGCCGGCGGATCGCGTCGCACATCACGCGATAGTCCGCGCCGCCGCCGCCGAACTCGGCCGGCACCAGCGCCTTGAAGAAGCCGGCTTCGCGGAGTGCCTCGAAGCCTTCCCGGACGAAGCTCTCCTCGCGGTCGTGCCGCGAGGCCGCTTCCGCGATGTCCTGGCCAATGCGGTCCGCCATTCCGATCCAGTCGGTCAGCGTGGCATTCGTAAAGATGGTGTCGGGCATTCTCTCTCTCCCAGTATTTTGAACGGAGCGGACCCTGGATCGCCGAGGCTTCTCGCTTCAAGGCCAGAAAATGGACTTGCTTTCATGCCGTCGCCTGGAGGATTGAACGCCATGGCAAGCTATGGACAGTTCTGCCCGGTCGCGAAAACCAGCGAGCTCTTCGCTGAGCGATGGACGCCGCTCGTCCTGCGCGAGCTCTGCTGCGGTCCCGCCCAGTTCAACGACCTGCGGCGACGGCTGCCGCTCATGTCGAAGACGCTGCTGGCCCAGCGCCTGCGCGACCTGGAGCAGCACGGTGTCGTCTCGATCACGGAGAAACCGACGGGACCCGGCCACATCTATGCGCTGACGCCGGCCGGTGAGGATTTCCGGCCGATCATCCAGGCGCTCAGCCTCTGGGGGCAGCGCTACACCCGGAACATCCTGCAGCCGGAGGATTTCGATCCCGCCTTCCTGCTGATGTCGGTTCGCGGCCAGATTCCGCGCTCCGCCCATCCGACCGGGCGCTTCGTCATCTGCTTCGAGTTCCGCGGCATCCCGGGCGCCCGGGTGGCGTCCCGGCGCTGGTGGTTCGTGATCGCGCATCCCGAGATCGAGCTCTGCATGAAGAACCCGGGCTACGAGGTGGATGTGACTATATCCGCCACCCTCGAGACCTTCACGCGCGCCTGGATGGGCTACATCGGCCTGGCCGACGAGGCGGCCCGGCAGATCGCCTTCGATGGGGCCCCGCAAGCGGTGGAGCGGGCGAAAGCACTGCTCGGCCTCTACGAGCGGCCGCGCGAACGGCGGCTGGTCTACGGGCCCGCGGAAATGGTCGACGCGCAGTTCACCTGACTTCCGCGCCATAGGCGGCCACCTATTCCCGCCATAGGCGAAACAGCATGGCCGGCATCACGCATTGCACGCAATATCCTCTCGCCGAGCCCGTCCTGGGCGGAGACCAGACAAAGAGAGCGAGAGACTTCAGATGATCCGTTTTACTAGATGTTTGGTCCCGGATTTTGATGGTGCAGTATTGTCCACGGAGTGGAAGGACGCGCTATGGGACAGGTTCTGCACGGCAGCGCCACGACGACAGCGGCAATCCGTCGAGCGATACAGCATAGTCAAGAGAGCCTGAGGGCCCTGGCGACCCGCTACGGCATCAACCAGAAAACCGTCGCCAAATGGCGACACCGCAGCTCCGTCGACGACCTTCCAACCGGGCCGCGGCGGGCAAAATCCACCGTGCTCTCTGCCGAGGAGGAGGCGATCGTCATTGCCTTCCGGCGGCATACCCTCCTGCCGCTCGACGACTGCTTGTATGCCTTGCAGGCCACCATCCCGCAGCTGACCCGATCATCCCTGCACCGCTGTCTCCAGCGACACGACATATCCCGCCTGCCCGACGTCGAGGGCGCCACGCCAACCCGACGCAAGTTCAAGGCCTATCCGCTCGGCTACTTCCACATCGACATCGCCGAGGTCCACACCGCGCAAGGCAAGCTCTACCTTCTGGTCGCCATCGACCGGACGACCAAGTTCGCCTTTGTCGAGCTGCACGAGAAAGCCACCAGGCGGGTCGCGGGTGACTTCCTTCGCGCCCTCCTCAAAGCCGTCCCCTACAAGATCCACACCGTCCTGACCGACAACGGCACCCATTTCACCTCGCCGGGTAACCTCCGATCAGCCGCCGCAGACATTCGGCGCGCGATGGATCGTGGAGAGATATTCCTCGCGCACGCCTTCGAATATGCCTGCGCCCAAAATCACATCGACCACCGCCTGACCAAGCCGCGCCATCCTTGGACCAACGGCCAGGTCGAACGCATGAACCGCACCATCAAGGACGCAACCGTCAAACGCTTCCATTACGAGACGCACGACCAGCTCCGAAGCCACCTCGCCGACTTCATCAACGCGTATAATTTCGGCCGCCGATTAAAGACCCTCAAAGGCCTCACGCCCTATGAGGCCATCTGCAAAACCTGGACAACCGAGCCTCAGCGATTCAATCTTGACCCAATCCACCAAATGCCGGGACTAAACATCTAGAGCGGTTTCACGCAGGGTGTGCGTATCCGCAGTGGCGGAGGTAGTTGGTGCATTCGGTAGGTGAGAAGGCGCTGAGCTTCTCGCCGATGGTGCGCCACAGGGCCTCTCGGTTGCGCGGGGCAGCCTTGC
>JAQGHZ010000275.1 GCA_028291485.1 Rubritepida sp.
TGCGGCCGACCACCTCCTCGGGCGTGTAGCCGGTCAGGCGGGTGAAGGCGGGGTTCACATAGATGATGGCCGGGCCCGGCGGTTCCAACTCGGCGTCGGTCAGGATCACCGCGTGCTGGAGGCTGTCCACGACCGCGCGGAAGTCCGGCAGGACGTGCCGGCGGGCAGGTGGGCGGGCAGACGGGCGGGCGGGTGGGCGGGCGGAACGGCGGAGCGCGCTGCCGAAGGTCGGGCGTTCGGTCATGGTGTGCCTCAGTGGACGGTGGCCAGGTCCGCGCGGGCGGCCGGCGACGGCCAGAAGGACCGCATGGCGGGCGCGCGCCAGGTCTGGTCTTCCGCCGGCCGTACCAGGCTGTCGGCCAGGATCGCCGCCGCGACCGGGTCGAAATGGGTGCCGGCACAGGCCGCCACCTCGCGCAGTGCCTCGCGTCGGCCGAGCGGGGGGCGGTGCTCCCGGCCCGGATCGGTCATGGCGTCGAAGGCGTCGGCCACGGCAACGGCCCGAACGATCGGGGGCAGGCGCCGCGCCGACCCGGAGAACGGATAGCCGCCGCCCGCCCAGCGCGCGTGGTGGCAGCGCGCGACGGCGGCAATGGCCTCGGGGAACCCCATCGCGAGAAGCATCTCCGCCCCCTGCGCGGCATGGGTGGACATGACCGCCCGCTCCTCCCAGGTGAGCAGATGCGGCGAGGCCAGGATCTCGCGCGGCACGCAAAGCTTGCCGACATCATGCAGCAGGCTCCCCAGCAGCGCCGTCTCGACGGAGCCCAGCAGGTCGGGTGCGGTGCGCCACATGCCCATGGTGATCTCGGCCACGCGAAGGGAGTGGACGGCGCTGTCGGGATGGTGGCGGTGCAGCCGGTCGTGAATCCGCCGTGCGCGAAGCTCGAGGGCCAGCCCCACCCGCGCGCCGAAGCCGTCCACCAGGATCGGGCCGAAGGCGCCGAAGGTCGAGCCAGAGTCGGACCCACCGATGCCTCGGCCAGCTCCGCGCCCGCAAGGGCGTGGGCGGCATTCCCTTGAAATGGCATGGCTGGAATCGGTTTCCCGGCACGTGGTCGCTGCCGGAAGTCTAAGTCTTTGAGCGCGCTCAATGTTGCAGTGAGACGAGGATTAATGTCGTGTACATGCACGTATTGTAGGAAGACCTCCAGAAGTCTTCGCCTGACGCCGGAGCGCCACCGCGGGCATGCCAAACGTCGATTCCAGGGCGGGGGCAGGCTACCGGGACGCGGCGCCGGCGAGGACCGGCAGGTGCAGGACGATCCGGCACCCACCGTCGGGCGGGTTCCCGGCGGCGAAGGTGCCGCCCATCCGCCCAGGATGGCAAAGCCGGGCGGAGACCCGCCGCCGCCCCGGCCCATATGGGCGGAAGGATCCCGCTCCGGCGCCTGCAGCCAGCCTCCGCAAGGCCCGGTCCGTCATCCTTCACCGCGATCGCGAACCAGCGGAACCCCGGCCAGGTCTCGCCTGGGGCCAGGGTCGCGCAGCGTGAGCAGAAGGTAGATCCCATCGCCGGCCACCGGCGCGGTGACATGCCGGGGCTCCCCGTCGGCGCCCGGCAGGATACGGCGCTGCGGGCCTCCAGGCAGATCGGCGAACCAGTTCCGCAGCACCGCCGCACCCGCCCGAGGGCGAGCAGCGCCGCGACCAGGTAAAGCGCGGCGGGTGGTTCGGGAGGGGTCGCAAGGCTCATGGACACCCTGGCGTTGGTCGGCTGTGGGCATCGGACGGTCAGGCCCACCCCGGGCGCGCCGGCGACATTACGTCGAGCAGGCTCCCGGAGCGGTCCGATCAGGTCCTCAATTGCGGGGAAACGTAGAGTGAATGCCGAATTCGCCGACCGTCGACACACTTGTCGACTTCCAGGCATTCAATAGTCCTGCGTTTCGCGTTTAATCCGACAATTCATCTACAAACAATAATAAATCCCCTACAAAACTAACAATTCACCATTCTTCTTACATGGCTTGTCCTCGCTCCGGACCGTAACTCTTTGCGTGTCGGAGAGCCGAGGAATTCGCCCATGGACGCGCAAGTAACCCATACCGAAGTTCTTGGCTCCGGCATTTCGGTCATGGTCTCGCGCCGCGCCCTCCTCGCCGCCACAGCCGCTGCCGCCCTCCTCCCCGCCGCCGCCCAGGCCCAGACCACCCCCCCCGCCGGCGGCAACGCCGCCCGGATCGAATGGGACCACTTCAAGGCGCGCTTCCTCGGCAGCGAGGGCCGCGTCATCGACAACATGAACGGCAATGTCTCGCACTCGGAGGGCCAGGGCTTTGCCATGCTCCTCGCCGTCCGCTTCGACGACCAGGAGACCTTCCGCCGCCTGCTGGACTGGACGCGCGGCAACCTCTCCCGCCCCACCGACAGCCTCTATGCCTGGTGCTTCCGCCCCGACGAGCCGGGCGGCCGCCCCGGCGACCGCAACAACGCCACCGACGGCGACCTCATGATCGCCTGGGCGCTGACCGAGGCCTCCGACAAGTGGGGCCGGCCGGGCCTGCGCGCGATGGCCGCCGCCACCGCCCGCGACATCCTGGCCCACATGACCGTCCAGGTCGGCGAGCGCCAGTACCTGCTGCCGGGCTGCCAGGGCTTCCTCGACCACGCCACGGTGACCACCAACCCGAGCTACTACATCTACCCGGCCTTCGAGGTGCTGCGCGCGGTC
>JAQGHZ010000308.1 GCA_028291485.1 Rubritepida sp.
TCAAGGCCTGAGTCTGATCGCTTCAGGCGTCTTCCGCCTGAAGCGTGAATCAGCCTCTCGGCAAAGCTTTTCCGGCGAGGTGGGCGCGCCAGCCGCCGCGCGCGGTGATCTCCGGCGCGCCCGCCACACCCTCGCTCTCGGCGATGAAGCCCAGCACCGTGTCGCCGGTCGAGAGCGTCACGCGGCCGAAGCCGAGCGGAAGCGGGATCTCGGCCAGGAAGGGACCGATATTCGCCGCCGGGACGGCCCAGACCTCGCCGAGGATGGAAGCGCCGCCCTCGGCCGCGCGGATCATGCCGGGACGGTTGCCGAGATCGAAGAGCCGGTAGTTCGGTGCGGAGCTGGCTCCACATAGAAAACGCCCGCCATGGCCGCGCACCTGCCCGTTCAGCGGCAGGCCCGACATGTGCGCGCCGATGCAGAACAGCGCGATCTCGTCGGCAGCCAGCGCGGCCGGCGGTGGGGCAGGGGGCGCGCCCAGCCCGGCCGCCGCATGCATGGTGGCACCGATGCCGGCGAGGCGCCCCTCGCTGAAGGCCGGGCCCACCAGCGTCACGCCGGCCGGCACGCCGTCGGCGCGGAAGCCGGAGGGAATCGCCAAGGCCGCCAGATCGCAGAGATTCACGAAATTCGTGTAGGTGCCGAGGCGGCTGTTCGCGGCGACCGGCTCGGCCAGCAGCGTCGCGACGGTCGGCACACCGGGGCAGGTCGGCAGCAGCAGCACATCGCAGCCAGCGAAAAGCTTCCGCGCCAGCAGGCGCGCTTCGGCGACGGCATGGAAATCGTCGAAGGCGTCGACCGTCTTCCGGTCCAGACCGCTCTCGAGAATCCCGCGTGTGACGGGGTGCAGCGAACCAGGCTTGTCCACCACCATCTCGCGCACGGCCGAGGTCCGCTCGGCCACCCAGGCGCCGTCGTAGAGCCGCCTCGCGACGGACAGGAAGGGCGCGATGTCGACGTGTGTGACGGTGGCGCCCATCGCCTCGGCGCGGGCGATGGCGCCGGCGAAGAGCGCGGCATCGTCCGGCGTGTCGAAGATAAGTTGCGCGGCTTCCGGCACGGCAAGGCGCAGCGCGGGTGGCGCGGCTTCCATCGCGCGCCATCCGGCGGGCGCCGGGCGGCTGTACGGGTCGGCCGCATCGGCGCCGGCGGCGACGGTCAGCACGGCGCTCGCCTCGGCCACGCTGCGCGCGAAGATGGAGATGCAGTCCAGCGAGCGGCAGGCCGGCACTGTGCCGCGCGTCGGAATCAGTCCGACGCTGGGTTTCAGCCCCACCAGGTTCTGGGCGGCCGCCGGTATCCGGCCTGAGCCGGCCGTGTCGGTTCCCAGGCTGAAGGCGGCGATCCCGGCCGCCACCGCCGTCGCCGATCCGCTCGACGAGCCGCCGGGGATGAGGTCGGCCCGCAGCGCGTTGCGTGGTGTGCCGTAGGGGCTGCGCGTGCCGTTCAGCCCTGCGGCGAACTGATCAAGGTTCACCTTGCCCAGCAGCAGCGCGCCCGCCGCCAGCAGTCGCGCGACGGCCGGTGCGTCCTCGGCCGGCATGTAGCGGTAGTCGGGGCAGCCCGAGGTCGTCGGCAGACCGGCCGCGTCGATATTGTCCTTCACCACGAAGGGCACGCCGTGGAGCGGCCCTTGCGGCAGCGCGGTCGCGCGGGCCAGAAGTGCCTCGCGTGGCACCTGGGCGATGAAGAGCGCCGGGTCCGCATAGGCCTCGATGCGGGCCAGCGCCTCCTGGGCCACCGCCACGGCTGACCCGCCGGCGGTGTAGAAGGCAGCCAGCGCGTCCAGGGTGAACGCGGCCGGTGGTGTCAAAGCAGGAGTTCCGCCGCGAGCCGCAGCATGGCCCCGCCAGGCTGCCGCAACGCTTCGAGCACGCGGAAATGGTTCGCCCCCGGGATGTGCAGCAGCGGCCCCGGCGCCTGCGCATCGGCGCGCATCGCGTAGAACTCGCGCGACTGGCGGCACAGCTCCGGCAACTCGGCGCCGCCATAGACGATGGCCATCGGCTTCTGGACCACTGGCCGCCGCATCGGCGAGAGCTCGACGATCTCCTCGTCGGTCAGCTTCAGCGCGGTGTTGAGATAGGTGTCACGCACCGGCCCCAGCTCGTAGATTCCCGAGATCGCGATCGCCGCCGTCACCGCCGGATGCTCCGCGCCCAGCGCCGTCAGGTGGCCGCCCGCGCTCCAGCCCGTCAGCACGATCGGCCCGGCCAGCCCGTATTCCGCGCCATGCGTCGAGAGCCAGCCCAGCGCCTCGTGGATCTGGTAGGCGATACGCGTCATCGTCACCTCTGGGCAGAGGCTGTAGCCGCAAATGGCCACGTTCCAGCCCATGGCCAAAGCACCCTCGGCCATGATGGCGAAGTCCTCGCGCCGGTTGCGCTGCCAGTAGCCGCCATGGATGAAGACCAGCGTCGGCGCCTGGGGATCCTTGCCGGGATAGAGGTCCCACTGCTCGCGCTGGGATTCGCCATAGGCCAGGTTGAGCGTGCCGCTGAACGTCGCGCGGAAGGGCGCGGAGATGGTGTTGCGCTCTTCGACCAGCTTCGGGCTGTCGACCACCGCCTCGGAGTTGTTATACGCGCTGTCGCGCTCGCGCTGCGTCGCGCTTCCCCAATCGAGGCTCA
The DNA here is from genome assembly GCA_028291485.1 of Rubritepida sp. Lineage (GTDB taxonomy): Bacteria > Pseudomonadota > Alphaproteobacteria > Acetobacterales > Acetobacteraceae > Roseococcus. Next base: position 2,631 of record JAQGHZ010000308.1, read on the forward strand.
TGCGGCTTCCCACCATTCCAAAATCTCGCGGCCCTGAGCGAACACTGCCCCGGGCCGGCTGGCAATGGCGTCGAGGGTGGCTTCCAGCACGCCGATGCGATGCGGCACGCCCGAGATATAGGGATGCACGGCGAGGCCCATCACCTTGCAGCCTTCGGTGTCGCTTTCCGCCAGCAGCCGGTCGAGCTGGGCAAGGGTGCGCTCCTGCAACTCCGAGGCGCGGTGGTGCTGCACCATGATCATGGGGATGTCGTTGAGCTCGACGGAATAGGGCATGGACCAGATGTCTCCATGCGCCGTACGCACCGGCACGGGCACGTCGTCCACCACATAGTCGGCGCAGTAGCGGATGCCGTGCTCGGCGAGGATGTCCGTCGTCTCCAGCGTCTGGGTCAGCCCGGGGCCGAGCCACCCGACGGGCGGCGCGCCCGTGAAGCGGGCGATGGTCTCCACCGTCTCGCGCACCATGGCGCGCTGGTCGTCGATCTGATGCGTCGGGATCTGCCGAAATCCGTGCCCCATGAATTCCCAACCGGCGTCATGCGCGGCCTGGGCCACGACCGGATAGGCATTGCAGACATTGCCGTTGATCGAGAGCGTCGGCTTGATCCCACGGACTTCGCAGGCCTTGAGCATGCGCCAGAAGCCGACGCGCATCCCGTATTCGTGCCAGGCCCAGTTCGCGAGGTCCGGCACGACGGGCAGGTTGGTCGGCGCCGGCAGCACCTGGCGCGGCATGGGCCGCTCGATGCCCCATTCCTCGATGTTGATCACAAAGAAGACGAGCACCTTCGCGCCGTTCGGCCCCGGGCGTGGCGCACGGTCTCCCGGCGCGACATAGTCGATGCGATCGACGGGCTTCATTCAGTGGTGTCCCAGCATTCCCGAGAAATGGCGCCGCAGCGCGTTGAAGTCCGGATCGGTCGGATCGCGCGGCCGCGGCAGTTCCACGCGCTCATCCGCCACGATGCGTCCTGGCCCCGGCGACATCACCACGATGCGGTCGGCGAGCAGGATCGCCTCCTCGATGGCGTGCGTCACGAAGATCACGGTGAGCTTCGTCCGCTTCCAGATCTCCAGCAACTCTTGCTGGAGATTTTCGCGCGTCATGGCGTCGAGCGCGCCGAAGGGCTCGTCCATCAGCACGATTTCGGCCTCGTTCGCCAGCACGCGCGCGATGGCGACGCGCTGCTTCATGCCGCCCGAGAGCTGATGCGGATAGGCGTCGGCGAAGCGCGTCAGCCCGACCATGTCCACGAAGCGCTTGGTGGTCTCGGCGACCTCGGCGGAGGGGCGGCCGCGGGCGGCGGGCCCGAAGCCGACATTCTTCGACACCGTGAGCCAGGGGAAGAGGCCATAGTCCTGGAAGACCATGCCGCGATCCGGCCCCGGCGCGCCGATCGGCGTGTCCCACATGGCCAACCGCCCCTCGCTCGGCGTCTCGAAACCGCCGATCATGCGCAGCAGCGTGGACTTGCCGCAGCCGGATGGCCCGATCAGGCAGACGAACTCGCCCTTGCGGATCTCCAGCGAGGCGTCCGACAGCGCCACGATCTTCGTGTCCTGGAAGTCGAAGCGCTTGGTGACATGCGTGATGTCGAGGATGTTGAGCGGATCAGCCATGCTGCGGGCTCCAGCGAAGCAGGCGCTTGCCCAGGAGCTGCACCAGGTAGTCCGAGATGTAGCCGAGCAGGCCGATGGTGATCATCCCGCTGATGACGATCTCGGTGCGCGAGAGCTGCCGCGCCTCCATGATGATGGCGCCGAGCCCGGTCTGCACGCCGGTCATCTCGCCCACCACGATCACCACCCAGGCGAAGCCCAGCCCGAGCCGCAGCCCCGTGAAGATCGAGGGCAGCGAGGCCGGCAGCACCACCTTCCAGAACAGCGCGGAGGGGCTCACGCCCAGCATCACCGCCGCCTCGAAGAGCCGAGGCTCCACGTTGCGCACGCCGAAGATCGTGTTCACCAGGATCGGGTAGAAGGCGCCGAGGAAGACGAGGAAGAAGGCCGAGGTCGGCCCGATGCCGAAGACGATCATCGCCAGCGGCAGCCAGGCCGTGACGGGGATGGGCCGCATCAGCTGCAGGGTCGGGTCCAGCGCTGCACGGACCAGCGCCACGCGCCCGATCAGCATGCCGAGCGGCAGGGCGCAGGCCGCGGCCAGCAGGAAGCCGCCATAGACGCGGCTCACGCTCGCCACCGCATGCTCCAGCAGCGTGCCGGAATAGAGGTCGTCCCAGACGCCGCCGAAGGCGAGGTCCCAGAGCTGCTTGCCCACATCCAGAGGCGGCGGGATCAGGCTGAAGGCCCGCCCCGACGTGGAGAAATGCCAGAAGATCAGGAAGAGGACCGGCGCGCAGAGCGCCAGGGCGATGTTCTGCGTGCCGGCCCTCGAAAACCGTGCGCTCAAGCCGCGCGCGCCGCCTCGTCGGAGAAGCGTGTGTTGAAGAAGAGGTTGAAGTCGGGAATGGCGCGGATCTGCTGCAGCTCCAGCATGTGCTGCGCATAAGTGCGGCTGCGCTCGATCATCACCGGCGTCATCTGCCAGTTCAGGTCCACATTCTCGATGCTGATCTCGAGCGCGGGCCGCTGCATGCCGAGCTTCTGGACCGCCATCTCGATCGCGGCCGGCTTGTTGCTCGCGGCGAAGGTGGAGGCACGCTTGTGCACGCCCATCATGGCCGCGCAGAGCTGCGGGTTCCGCTGCGCTGTCTCGTAATGCGTCGCGAAGACCATGTTCAGCGTGCCCATGGCGGTGGAGTAGGGGAACTCCACGATCTTGCCGATGCCCGAGACGATGCTGATGCCCGGGCCCGGCTCTGCGCCCACATAGGCGTCGATGTCGCCGCGGGCCAGCGCCGCGTGCATCTCGCTGAAGCTCACGCGGATGTTCGTGATGTCGCGGATATTCATCCCTTCCATTCGCAGCCGCTCGCGGACAAAAACCTCCTGTGTCGAGCCGGGCCAGATGCCGACGCGCTTGCCGCGCAGGTCGGCCAGCGTGTTGATCGGCCCATCCTTGCGGGCGACGATCGCCATGCCCTTGTCGCAGCAGGAGCCGATGACCGTCACCGGCTCGCGCGCCGCCGCACCCAGGATGCCGGCCGCCACACCGAAGGCACCGAACTCGACGGAGCGCGTCACGACGGCGTTCTTGCCCTCGGTCGGGCTCTCGAAGGCGATGACCTCGACCGTCATGCCCTCGGGCATGAAGCGCTCGTAGAAGAAGGGGGTGATGGAGTGGATGAGGCGCAGCGCGCCCATCTTCACCCGCGTGCCCTGGGCCGCGACGATGGCCGGCGTGGCCAGCGAGGCGGCGGCGGTGGAGGCGACAAGAAGCGTCCGGCGATCGAGGCTCATGACCCGCGTCTCCCTTGTTGATGGCGCACCCTGTTTTTGAGCGCGCCACCTCGGCAAGCAAGGGGGACGTGGCCGCATCCGGCGCCAGTCAGGCGTCGGACTGCCTCACCTCTGGGCTCCCCGCCCAAGGGGCGGGCAGGGAGTGCCTCAGGTGATGACGCGGATCGGTGCGCCCGCATTGAAGGCTTCGATGGCCTCCACCGCTCCAGCGAAATAGCGGCGGTAGTTCTCCTCGGTCGAATAGCCGAGATGCGGCGTCAGCAGCGTGTTCGGTGTCGAGAGGAGCGGGTGGTCGGCCGGCAATGGCTCGATGTCGAAGACGTCGAGGCCCGCGCCGGCGATCTGTCCCGCCTTCAGCGCCGCGATCAGCGCCGGCTGGTCGACGAGCGGTCCGCGCGAGGTGTTCACCAGGAAGGCAGTCGGCTTCATCCGCGCGAGGTCCTCGGCGCCGACGATGCCGCGCGAGCGCTCGGAGAGGATGAGGTGCAGCGTCACCACATCGGCCTCGGCGAAGAGCGTCGCCTTGTCCACGCGCGTCGCGCCCTGCGCGGCGGCCGTCTCCTCGGTGAGGTTCTGGCTCCAGGCGATGATCTTCATGCCCAGCGCCTGGCCCACCTTGGCCACCTTGCTGCCGAGCTTGCCCAGGCCGACCACGCCGAGCGTCTTGCCCTCGAGCGTCGTGCCCAACTCGGTTTGCCACCGGTTGGCGCGCAGCGCCGCGGTCTCTGACGGGAATTTCCGCGCCAGCGAGAGGATGAGTCCCCAGGTGATCTCCACCGTCGGCGCGCCGAAGCTGGACGTGCCGCTGAAGGTGATGCCGCGCTCGGCGCAGGCGGCCGCGTCGATGCCGCGGTTACGCTCGCCCGTGGTGATGAGAAGCTTCAGGTTCGGCAGGCGCTCGATCAGCGCGCGCGTGAAGGGGGTGCGCTCGCGCATGGCGAGGATGGCGTCGAAGGGCAGCAGCCGTTCCACCAGCCTGTCCTGGTCGGCGATGGTGTCGCGGAAGACGGTCTTCTTCAGTCCGGACAGCCGGTCCCAGGGGCCGAGCTTGAGCGTGACATCCTGATAGTCGTCGAGGATGGCGAGGTTCTTCAACTCGGGCATGTGCCCCTCCCTGGAAACGATGCGTCGGTCGGGAGGGACGGCGAGAATCAGCCCGGCGTCAAGCCAGCAGGGGCTCCGCCGCCGCTCGTAGCGCCGCCGGCAGCGGCACGGTGCGCGACTGCTCGTCGCGCCTCACATAGACATGGGTGAAGTGGCCCTCGGCGATGGCCTGCTGCTCCTCGTTGCGGAACAGGGCCAGCGCATAGGTGATGGAGGAGCCGCCGAGCCGCGCCACGCGCAGGCCGCCGGTGATCTCGTCCGGGAAGGCGGCGGGCGCGTGGTAGCGGCAACCCGTCTCGACCACCAGCCCGACCTCCTGGCTCGCCTTGAGGTCCAGCACGCCGTTCGCCAGCAGGAAGCGCGCGACCAGCG
>JAQGHZ010000314.1 GCA_028291485.1 Rubritepida sp.
TCAAGGCCTATCGCCGCCTCGCGAAGCTGGCCGAGCACGGGCTCTTCGACCTCTTCTTCATCGCCGACACGCCGGCGCTGCGCATCGACAGCCTGGACGTCTGGTCGCGCTACCCGCTCTTCACCAACGTGCTGGAGCCGCTGACCTGCCTCGCCGCGCTGGCCGGCTCCACCGAGCACATCGGCCTGGGCGGGACGGCGACGACCAGCTTCAACGAGCCCTACAACGTCGCCCGGCAATTCGCCTCGCTCGACCATATCAGCGACGGGCGCGCGGCCTGGAACGTGGTGACATCAGCGAACAACTACGCCGCGCGCAATTTCGGCCACGCCGCGCTGCCGCCGCATGCCGAGCGCTACGACCGCGCGAAGGAATTCGTGCAGCTCGTCCTCAAGCTCTGGGACACCTGGGAGGACGACGCCTTCGTCTACGACCGCGAGGCAGTGCGCTTCTACGATCCGGCGAAGCTCCACCCCATCCATCACGAAGGGAAGCACTTCAGGCTGGACGGCGGGCTGAACATCCAGCGCACCCCGCAGGGCCGCCCCGTGATCATCCAGGCCGGCGCCTCGGACGCCGGCAAGGAACTGGCGGCGGAGACCGCGGATCTCGTCTTCGGCTCGGGGACGAACCTGGAGAAGGCCCGCGCCTATTACGCCGACCTCAAGTCGCGCATGGCCAGGTACGGCCGCTCGGCCGACGAGCTGAAGGTGCTCGCCGGCGTCTCCGTCACCGTGGGCGAGAGCGAGCAGGAGGCGATCGACAAGGTCGAGACGCTGAAGGCCCTGCTGCACCCGGCCGTGGCCACCCAGCGGCTGGGAATGGACCTGGAGGCAGACCTCTCCGACCTGCCCTATGACGAACCCATCCCCGAGGACCGCATCCCCAGATCGGCGAACCTGCACACGGCCTATTTCGCCGAGATCGTCCGCATGATCCGCGAGGAGAAGCTGACGCTCCGCCAGGTCGCCCAGCGCTACTCCCGCGGTTCCGCCGGCGTCCGCGGCACGCCGAAGCAGGTCTGCGACCAGCTGGAGGAATGGTTCCACGGCGGCGCGGCCGATGGATTCATGTTCAGCCTGCCGATTCAGCCCGCGGGCCTGGAGGATGTCGTGCGCCTCGTCGTGCCCGAGCTGCAGCGCCGCGGGCTGTTCCGGAAAGAGTATAAGGGCGCCACGCTGCGCGACCATCTCGGCCTGGCGCGCCCGCCGGGACCGGGCCGCAGCGCCCTGGCCGCCGAGTAGGAGAAGACGAATGACCGACCGCAAGAAAATGCTGCTCGCGGTGATGGCGAGCGGGGCCGGCTCGCACATCGCCGCCTGGCGCCACCCTCAGACCAATGCCGCCGCCGGCGTCAGCATCGCGGACCACGTGGCGATGGCGCAGCTCGCCGAGCGCGGGCTGTTCCACATGTATTTCGTCGCCGACACGCCCGCCGCGCGCACCAGCAAGCTCGACATGTACAGCCGCATGCCGATGTTCATGAACCAGCTCGAGCCGCTGACGCTGCTCTCCGCGCTGGCGGTCACCACGCGGCATATCGGCCTCGGCGGCACGGTGAGCGCGAGCTTCTACGAGCCTTACAACCTCGCCCGGCAATTCGCCTCGCTCGATCAGATCAGCGGCGGGCGTTCGGCCTGGAACATCGTGACCTCCGCCAACGACTTCGCGGCGCAGAACTTCGGGCTGGACAAGCTGCCGCCGCATGGCGACCGCTACAAGCGCGCCGACGAGTTCACCGACATCGTGCTCAAGCTCTGGGACACGTGGGAGGACGACGCCTTCATCCGCGACAAGGAGTCGGGCTTCTCCTTCGACACGACGAAGCAGCACGCCGTCCATCACGAGGGGCCATACTTCAAGATCCACGGCGCGCTGAATGTGCAGCGCTCGCCGCAGGGGCGTCCCATCATCATCCAGGCCGGCGCCTCGGATGCGGGCATGGATTTCGCGGCCAAGGTCGCCGAGATCATCTTCGGCGCCAACGAGACGCCCGCGGAATCCAGGGCCTTCTACGACCAGCTCAAGTCGCGCATGCTCAAGTTCGGCCGCTCGACCGAGGAACTGCGTCTGCTGGCCGGCATGCCGGTGATTCTCGGCGAGAGCGAGCAGGAGGCGGAGGACAAGTACCAGACGCTCCAGGCGCTCATCCATCCGGATGTGGGCCGCGCGCGGCTGGGCATGGACCTGGAGGCCGACCTCTCCGGCCTGCCGCTGGACGAGCCGGTGCCGGAGGAGCTGATCCCGGCCACGGCGAACTTCCACAAGAAGTTCTACGACAACATCGTCGCCATGATCCGTGTCGAGAAGCTGACGCTGCGCCAGATGTACCTGCGCTACGAGCGCGGCCGCCGCACCCTGCGCGGCTCGCCCGTGCAGATCGCCGACGCGCTGGAGGAGTGGCATTCCGCCGGCGCCTGCGACGGCTTCATGATGATGTTCCCGATGCTCCAGGACGGCCTCGGCCTCTTCGTCGGGAAGGTGGTGCCGGAGCTCCAGCGCCGCGGCCTGCTGCGCACGGAGCAGGACGGCGTGACGCTGCGCGACCAGCTCGGCTTCCCGCGCCCGCCGCATCCCGCGGCCCTCAAGTCGCCGGAGCAGGCCGCCGAGTAGCGTCGCACCCCGCCTCTCTCTGCGACGGCCACCCAGCTAGTGGAGCACGGCCCCATCGGGTCGGGCAGCGCGCGCTCGCCGGGGGCGGGGCGGTGGTCGGGGTTGCAGAGCTCCATGGGCGGCACGACCTCAGTTCCGGTTGGCGGGCTCGTGGGCCGGCCGGGGCTGTATCGGGGCCAGGGGCTCGGGTTTTTCCGCGGCCGGCTGCGCCACCACGGGGGCCGGCGCGGCGAGCAGGAAGGGCGAGAGGGGGGCAGAGCGCATCGTCATGTCTCCTGGCTGGCTCGCGAAATATATTGCGATTGAGAGTGAGTCGCAATTAGAATCGGCCGCAACGGATAGGGCGGCTCTTCCGCCCCGTCCTCCTATGTCGGAAGCTGCATCCATGCCGGACAACCTCTCTCCCCTCCCGCCCCTTCTCGGCGGCCTGCTCGCCCGGAGGTCGGTGCCGGCGCGCCAGTTGCGCGCGCCCGCGCCCGACCGCTCCGTGCTGGACCTCGCCGTCTCGGCC
>JAQGHZ010000334.1 GCA_028291485.1 Rubritepida sp.
CACGAGCCTCCTTAGCCGAGCGGCGCGCCGTGCAGGTCCGGCGCCAGCTTGCGGCGCAGCTCCTTCGACAGCGCGATGAAGCCGGGCGACTCCGGATCGCGGGGGCGGGGCAGGTCGATCGGCACGATGGCTGAAATCCGACCGGGCCGCGGCGAGAAGACCACCACGCGATCGGCGAGGAACACCGCCTCGTCGATGCTGTGGGTCACGAAGAGCACCGTCGTGCGTTGGCCCTCCCAGATCTGCAGCAGCTCCTCCTGCAGGCGGCCGCGCGTCTGCGCATCGAGCGCGCCGAAGGGCTCGTCCATCAGCAGCGCCTTGGGTTGCGTGGTCAGCGCGCGGGCGATGCCGACGCGCTGGCGCATGCCGCCGGAGAGCTCGTGCGGATAGCGTTCGGCAAAACCTGAAAGCCCCGTCATCGCCAGAAATTCGCGCGCCCGATCGCGCCGCTCGGCCGTGGCGACGCCGCGGGCCTTCATGTTGAACTCGACGTTCCGCTGCACAGTCATCCACGGGAAGAGGCCGTGGTCTTGGAACACGATGCTGGTCTCGGCCGAGGGCCCTGCCAGCGGGGTTCCGTTGATCGCGATGGTGCCGGTGCTCGGCGTCTCCAGCCCCGCGATCATTTGCAGCAGGGTGGATTTACCGCAGCCCGAGAGGCCGAGCAGGCAGACGAACTCGCCCGTGCCGCAGCTGAGGTCGATGCCGCGCAGCGCTTCCACCGCGCCGGACTTGCCCTGGTAGGTCTTGCCGACGCCGCGGCATTCGAGGAATCCGTCCATGCTCATTCCGGGGATGCCGTAAGGCCCTCCTGCCAGCGGCAGACCCGCTCGCGCAGTGCGCGAACGCCCTGGTCGGCCAGCAGGCCGATGGCGCCGATCACGATGATGCCGGCGACGATGAGCTCGGAGCGGAAGGTGAGCTGCGCGTTCAGGATCATGTAGCCAAGGCCCGATCGCACGGCGATCATCTCCGCCGTCACCACCGTGAGCCAGCCGCCGCCGATGGCGAGCCGCAGGCCGGTGAAGATCGCCGGCATGGAGCTCGGCAGGATGATGTCGCGAAAGATGAGCGCCTCGCTGGCCCGCGCCGCCTTCGCCACCTTCAGCAGCGTGCGGTCGATGCTGCGCACGCCGAAGATCGTGTTGATCAGCAGCGGCCAGGTCGCCGAGAGGAAGATCAGCATGATCGCCGGCTTGTCACCGATGCCGAAGAAGAGCAGCGCCATGGGGATCAGCGAGATCGGCGGCACGGACCGGAAAATCTGGATGGACCAGTCGGTGAGCCGGTCGAGAATCCGGTAGCGCCCGATCAGCAGTCCCAACGGCACCGCCACGCAGAAGGCGATGCCCACGCCGACGGCGACGCGCGTGATGCTGGCAGCGGCATTGGCGAGGATCGCGCCGTATTCGGTGCCAAAGGCCTGAAGCACCGCGATGGGCGGCGGCAGCAGCAGCGTGGGATAAATCCGCGCCGCCGCGGCCGCCTGCCAGACCGCCAGCAGCGCGACCAGCGGCAGCAGGCCGAAGATGCGGCTGGACAAATCAGGTCAGGAAGCTGGTGTTGATGAACTCGGCCCAGTCGGGCTGCCGCTCCAGCAGGTTCTGCTCGATCATCATCCCCGCCAGCGCCTTGAGCCCGTCCTGGAAGGCCTGGCCGGAATCGGCGGAGAAGAAGAGGTTCCGCGTGGAGGCCTCGGCCACCTCGCGGCTCATGCGGAACTGCTGGATGGTGGTCTGGATCGCGATCGCCGGATTGTTCTTCATCTCGTTGGTCGCGCGGACATGCGCGCGCACGACGCTGCGCACGAGGTCCGGGTTGTTGCGGATGAAGGGCACCGAGGCGACGAAGCCGAGATTGGTCTTGCCCATGGGCGTGTCGTAGGGAACCCAGAGCTTGTGGCCCCAGCCCTGCAGCTCCGCCAGCGTGCAATAGGGCTCGAAGCAGCAGATCGCGCTCACATCCCCGCGCATCAGCGGGATCGGCTGGTCCTGGTTGTCCATGTAGACGAGTTCGACCGCGCCCTCGAGGCCCTCCTGCTTCAGCTTCCAGGCGAGGCTGACGAGGCCGATGGAGCCGTTCTGCACCGCGATCTTCTTGCCGCGCAGTGCTGCGAAGTTGCGGATCTCCGGCTTGGCCAGCAGCATCCAGCCGCCGTCGCAGCCATTGGCCAGCACGGACATCGGGAAGCCCTTCACCGCGATCTGCATGGTCGCCGACAGGCCGCCATTGCCGACGTCCACATCGCCCGAGGCCACAGCCTGCATGCGCTGCACGAGGCTCGGGAAGGTGACGATCTCGGCGTCGATGCCCTCGGCCTTCAGGATGTCGGGCATCAGGAAGGCGGCGTTGGTGGTGGTGGTGAAGGCCGAGCCGATCTTCACCCGGCGTCGCGTCTGGCCGAGCGAGCTGCGCAAAACAATGGCAGGGGTGGTCAGCGAAATTGCAGAAGCGGTTAAGAGCTTGCGGCGCAGGAGCATCGAAACTTCCTCAACGACATTTGGCTGAGCGTTTCATTGCAAGAACAAGGCCAGCCACATCCCGATTCGACATCGACGGCGGATCGAATGCCGTCCCTGCAAAGCCGGCATTCCGAGGAGAGGTAGGGCCAGGGCAAACCTTGTGGCAATGTGGCGCGGCATGCCCTCCGATCCCCGTCTGGCCCGACTCCGGGACCTCATCGCCGATGTCGGCAAGAAGCTCGACCTCGACCTCGCCATTCGCCTCTGGGATGGCGAGGCCATCCCGCTCGGCCCGCGCTGGAGTGGCGACTTTGCCATCGCCGTGCGCGACCCGCGCGCCGTCACGCGCCTGCTGCGCCGCCCCCGCCTGCCGACGCTGATCGACCTCCTCGCGGAAGGCCTGATCGAGCTTGAGGGTGGCACGCTGCTGGATCTCGCGCTGCGCCGCGGCGAGAAAGGCACACGCGGGCTGGCGCGCTCCGTGAACAAGCTTGCGGCTGCCCGCGCGGTGCTGCCCTTCCTCTTCGGCCCCGGGACATCCAGCGCCGATCACGCCTATGCCGGGGCCCAGAAAGCGCGGACGGAGGAGGGGCGCGACGACAAGGCGCAGGTCCAGTTCCACTA
>JAQGHZ010000347.1 GCA_028291485.1 Rubritepida sp.
GCAAGGCCGAGCGCTGGCCGCGCAGCGTGTCCACCGCCTCCAGCAGCGCGTCGCGCGCCGGCTTGCCGAGGGCCAGCCGGCCGGCGCGAGCCAGGCCCAGCACGTCCTCCGCCTTGTGCGCGAGCCCGCCGAGCCCGGTGGCGCCGATCGCGGCCGACATGCCCTTGAGGCTGTGCATGGCGCGGAACAGCACGTCGATCGGCGCGTCGCCGGCGAGGCCGTGCTCCAGCGTGTCGAGGTGCTCGGCCGTCTCGGCGGCGAATTCCTCCCAGAGCGGATCGTCGGCCTCCATCGCCTAGCCTCCCGCGGCCTGCCGGGCCGTGGCGAGGATTTCCGCCCCCGTGCGCTGGGCGATGTCGGGCGAGAGGGCGCCGGAGGGCTTGGCCACGGCCGCGAAGGCGCCGCGGCGCAGCGCCTCCAGCGCGGCGGCGCTGCCGGGATGCGCGGCGGAGGAGACGACCACCACCGCGCCATGGCCGGCGACCGCCCATTCCGCCAGGAAGCCCATGCCGTCGAGCACGGGCATCTCGAGGTCCAGCAGGGTGAGGTCCGGCCGCAGCTCGGCCTGGACGGCGAGGCCCGCGGCGCCGTCGCCCGCCTCGCCCACCACGGTGAAGCGGGGATCGCCGGCGAGGATGCCGCGGAGCATGCGACGCATCATGGCGCTGTCGTCCACGATGAGGGTGCGGATGGGGCGTTCCTCCGCCATCGGCTCCGGCTCGGGCTGCGCTTCGCCGGAGGCCATGGCGGCCAGCGGCTCGGCGGCCGCGCGAAGGGTGTCGAGGTCGGTGACCTCGTCGAGCTCGCGCAGCTTCGCCTGCAGCGGCGCCATCTCCATCCCATCGGCCATGCCGCGCAGCTGCACCAGCGCGCGCTGTGCCGCGACCAGATCCGTCGCGAGCGCGAGATCGGCACAGAGGGCGGAAAATTCCTCGCGGAAGGCGGCGAGCAGCTCCTCGTCCATCACGCGGGATCCCAGATATGGCGCAGCCGCAGGCCGATCGCCTCGGGCGCCAGCGCCTCCGCGCCAGGGACGCCGGCGCGGGTGGCATGCGGCATGCCGCTCACCACGGAGGAGGCGCTGCTCTGCACGAGGATCCGGCCGCCGGCGCGTGCGAGAGCCGCGGCGCCGGCCGCGCCATCCTCCCCCATGCCGGTCAGCACCACGCCGCAGGCCGGCAGGCCAAGCAGCGCCGCCGAGCGGAAGAGCAGGTTGGCCGACGGATGCACCGGCGCATCGCTCGGTGTGAAGCGCAGCGCGAAGGCGTCGCGCACGCGGACCAGCACGCCATCGGTCGGCAGCAGCGCGGCCTCGCCGGGGACGAGCAGCGTGCCGTTCCCCGCAACGCGGACGGGCCAGCCGGCGCGCCGCTGGAGCTGGTCCGCCAGCTCGGGGGCGAGGCTCCGCGGCATGTGTTGGGCGATGACCACCGGCACCGGCAGCGGCCCGCAGGCCGTCAGCAGTGCGGCCAGGGCATCGGGCCCGCCGGTCGACGCCGCCATCAGCACCAGCGGCGGCAGCGCATAGTCGGCATCCGGCACGGGCTCCTCGACCGCGACGGGCTGGCGCTGCGCCTGCGCCGCGGCCCAGTGCCGCAGCCGGGCGCGAAGCGCGCGGTCCAGATGGCCGAGGTCCACGCCGCCGAAGCCGCTCTCCTTGCTCACATAGTCCGAAGCGCCGGCCTCCATGGCGGCGAGCGCGGCCGGGCTGTGATCCTGCGTGTGCTGGCTGACCATCACCACGGCGGGCGGGTTGGGCAGCGCCATGATCCGCCGCGTGGCCTCGATGCCGCCGAGAATGGGCATCTCCACATCCATCGCGACGACCCGGGGATGATGCTCGCGCACGGCGGCGATCGCGGCCTCGCCGTCGGCGGCCTCGGCGACGACGTGCAGGTCCCCGTCGGCCTCGATGATCCGCCGCAGCGCGATGCGCATGAAGGCGCTGTCGTCCACCACGACCACGGGAATGCGGGACATCAGAGCGCCCCCAGCCGGTGCGGCGAGAGCACGGGCAGCGGCGCGCCGCCGAGCCGCGCGATGCCCTGCACCAGCCCGTCGCGCAGGACGAGCGGCGTGATGTCGGCGGCGGGCAGGGCGCGGACGCCCGCCACATGCTCGACCGCGACCAGTACCTCGGGCCGGATGGCCAGGCGGATCAGCGGCGCCGGCCCCTGGGCCAGGGAGGAGACGCCGCGCAGCACGAGCCCGCCATCCAGCACCGGCAGCACGGCGCCCCGATGGGCGGCGACGCCGGCCAGGCCCGCGCCCAAATGGGTGAGGGGCGTCGGCAGCGGCTCGGTCGGCGCCAGGATGGCGACCACGGATTCGGCCGGCAGCGCGACCTCCATGCCGGCGATGCGGCAGATCACCAGTTGGCGCTGCGGGATGGGCAGCAGCGGCGCGGCCTCGACCGCCGGCGGCGCATGGGCAAGGGCGTCCCGGGCCTGCGCCGTATCGAGCCAGCCGGTGAAGCCGGCCATGGCGGGGATCGACGGCCCGGCCTCGATGCGGGCCGCGGGCAGGCCGAAGCGCCGGCCTTCGTGGCGCAGGACGAGCAGCAGCGTGGGCTCCTCGCCGGCCGCATCCTCCATGCCGGCGGCGAAACCGGTCGCCAGGACGAGCACGGGCGCGCCGCCCGCCTCGGCCAGCCCCGCGACGCCTGGGGGCGCGCCCGGCATGGGGCGCAGCGGCGGCATGGGCAGGATGTGCTCGGCCAGCACGGCCGGGACCGTCAGCGCGATGCCGCCGAGCGAGAGATGCAGCGCCGCGAGGCCCGAAGCACGGCGCGGCGGCGCGGGCGGCGGCGGATCGGTGAAGTCGGCGGGGGAGGGAAGCCTGTCGCGCGGCGGCGCCTCGGCCGGCGCGGCCTCGCCGTTGGCGAAGGTGAACCAGCCGCCGCCGGGCAGGGCGCGCAAAGGGGCGTGATCGGCGGCGTCAGGCATCGCGTGCCGTCCAGACGGATTCGCCGCTCGCGACCATCCCGGCCGGCGCGCGATCCGAGGGGCCGAGCGCCAGGATGCCGCCGGGCCGGAGTGCGGCGCGCAGGGCGGCGGTCACGGAAATGCGGGCCGGCTCGGTCAGGTAGATCAGCACGTTGCGGCAGAAGATCAGGTCGAGGCCTTTATCCGCCCAACTCAGCAGGTTCTGCCGCTGGAAGCTCAGCATGCGGCGCAGGGAGGGGTGCAGCCGCGTGCGGCCCGAGGCATCCTCGAACCAGCCCCGCCGCGCCGGGGGCACCAGCGCCAGCGGCTCGCCCATGCCCGGCGCGATGGTGCCGGCCTCGGCGCTCGCGAGGGCGGGGCGGCAGAGGTCCAGGCCCAGCACCGCGATCCGGGTGCCCGGCGCCTCGTGCGTCGCATCCTGCGCCAGGGCGGCGAGGGTGAAGGCCTCCTCGCCCGTGGCGCAGCCGGCCGAGAGCATCCGGAAGGGCCGCCCCTCGGCCCGGGCGGCGGCAAGGCCGGCCGGCAGCAGCGCCGCGACGGCCGCGCATTGCGCCGGATGCCGGAAGAGCCGCGTCTCCTGCACCGTCACGGCATCGAGCAGCGCGGCCCAATGCGGGTCCTCGGCATCGGGTCGGCTGGTGTCGCAGGCCCCGGCCAGCGCCGCGGCCCGGCGGAGACGCGTCTCCAGCACGGGCGAGGCGGCGAAGCCGACCAGGGATTCGAGCGCATCCATCATCGCCCTCCCCCCTGGCGGCTCGCCAGACGGGTCAGAGGCGATGACGGGCGCCGCGTTGCTCAGGCGGCCGCGGCCTCGGCCCGCGTGGCGAAGGCCGGGATGATCTTGTCGAAGCCGCTGATCTCGAAGACCTCGCGCACCGGCGGCTGGAGGCCGACGACGGAGAAGCTCGCGCCCGCCGCCTTGGCCTGCTTGACGGCCTTCAGCAGCACGCGCAGCCCGGCCGAGGAGACGTAGCGGACATTGGCGAGGTCGGCGATGACGCCGCCCTTCGCCAGCAGCGCCAGCAGGGCCGTCTCGGTCTGCGCGGCGGTCGCCGTATCGAGGCGGCCGTCCAGCACGGCCACGGTCTTGCTGCCCTCGGCGGTCTCGGTGATTTCCATACGCTCGCTCTCCGTGCTGGTCCGCCCCGCGGGCGGAGCGATGTCTGGGATGAAGACTACCGCACATCCGCCGCTTCTGTAATCGGCCCGTTCGATGGCGGTGATCGGATCGTTCCGGTCTCAGTCCGGCAGCGCCAGCGAGCAGCTCAGCCGGTTCGTGTCGCCGATTCGCTCGTAGCGCGCGTCCTGGGTCAGCTTGCGCACCAGATGCACGCCGAGGCCGCCGATGTCGCGTTCCTCGAGGTCGGCCTCGGTGTCCACCTCGTCACGGGCCAGCGGGTCGTATTCCGGCCCGTCATCCTCCAGGACGAGGTCCAGCGCCTGCTCGCGCGGCGTGACGTCGAGGGCGAAATAGGTGGCGCCGGCGGCGTGCATCGCGACGTTGGCCGCGATCTCCTCGGCGACGAGGTTCAGCCGGGCGGCCACGGCCATGTCGATCTCCGCCTTCTCGGCATAGGCCTCGAGCGCGTCCATCAGCTCTTCCACGCTGTCGAGCGTGGCGGGCAGGCGGCGGTGAAAGCTGGGCCTTTGAAAACTGGGCTTGGCCAACGGGTTCGCGTCCTCCCATCCGAATCCGGTGCAGGCTAGACTGGTTCGTAGCACCTTGCATCCGCGGCTTGACGGATCATGCCCAGGCGTTGAATGCCGACAAGGGTCTGCGCGGGGCTCGGTTTCGTGATGACGATGCTCCTCCTCCTGCTGCTGCCGCTGCGATGTCCCGGATGGAGATGCTGGCCGGGCTGTTCGGAGGGCTCGGCCTCCTCTCTCGGCGCGACGGGCCTGTCGGGCCAACTCGCGGCTGTGGCGAAAGCCACGGGCGGCCCGCTCCGGGCCGCAGCGCTCAGGCTGCCGCCGTCCGGGTTCCGTGCTTTCCTGACCGCCGAAGTCGCGACCCTCGCCGAGGCGGTGAGGATCAGCGGCGCGGTGGTGGAGTAGGCATGGACAGCATCAGGACGCGGGTGACGGAGCAGTTGGGGATTCGCTACCCGATCGTGCAGGGCGGGCTCGCGCGCGTGGCCAAGGCGGAGCTCTGCGCGGCGGTCTCGGCGGCGGGCGGGCTCGGGCAGATCGCCACGGCCGGGCTGGACGGCGCCGAGGCGCTGCGGGCGGAGATCCGCAAGGTGCGGGCGGCCACGGACAAGCCGTTTGGCGTGAATTTCCCGCTGGGCCGCATGGACATCACGGCCATGCTGGAGGTGACGCTGGAGGAGAAGGTCCCGGTCATCGCGCTGACGGCGGGCAATCCGGCGCCCTGGATCAAGCGGATCAATGGCGCGGCGAAGATCCTGGTGCTGATCGCGGGGCCGGAGCTGGCGAGGAAGGCCGAGGCCGCGGGCGCCGACATGGTCGCGACCGTGGGCTATGAGGGCGGCGGGCATATCGGCCGCAGCGACGAGACCTCGCTGGTGATGGTGCCGCGCGTGGTGCGGGCGGTGTCCATCCCGGTGCTGGCCTCGGGCGGGGTCGCTGATGGCGCGGGGCTTCTGGCGGCGCTGGCCCTGGGGGCGGAGGGCGTGGAGATGGGCACGCGCTTCGTGGCCACCGTCGAGGCGCATGCGCATGAGAACTACAAGCGCGCGCTGGTGGAGGCGGAGCCGGCGGGGACCATGATCATCAAGCGCTCGCTGGGCATGCCGGGCCGTGCGCTGGGGAGCGCCTATGCGAAGCAGGTCGTCGCGCGGGAGATGGCCGGGGCGGCCGCCGAGGAGATCGTCCCGATGATCGCGGGGACGGTGAACGCGCTCGGGACCGACGAGGGGCGGATGGAGGAGAGCTTCGTCTGGGCGGGGCAAAGCGTGGGGCTGATCGACGGAATCCTGCCGGCCGGCGAGGTGGTACGGCGGATGGCGGAGGAGGCGCGGGCGGGGATGAAGCGTCTGCAGGCGTGCTTCTGACCCTCGCCCTCCTCTCCCCATGACCTTCGACCAGCTGCGCATCTTCGTCGCGGTCGCCGAGCGGCAGCACGTCACCCGGGCGGCCGAGGCGCTGCACATGACGCAATCCGCCGCCAGTGCCGCCGTCGCGGCGCTCGAGGCGCACTACGGCGTCCGGCTCTTCGAGCGGGTCGGGCGCGGGATCGAGCTGACCGAGGCCGGCCAGATCTTCCTCGAGGAAGCCCGCGCGGTGCTGGCCCGGGCCGATGCCGCGGAGCTGGCGCTCACCGAGCTCGGCGGCCTCGTGCGCGGGACCCTGTCGATCATGGCGAGCCAGACCATCGCGAGCTACTGGCTGCCGCGCCACCTGGTGGATTTTCGTCGCGCGCATCCCGGCGTGGCGTTGCGCCTGGCCGTGGGAAACACGGCGCAGGTCGCGGCGGCGGTGAAGGAGGGCACGGTCGAGCTCGGCTTCGTCGAGGGCGCCGTCGAGGATCCGCTCGTGCGCAGCGAGGACGTGGCCTCGGACCAGCTTGTCGTGGTGGTAGGGCCGGACCATCCCTGGGCCGGGGCGGCCCCGGCGACGGCCGCCGGGCTCGTGGCCGAAGGCGAGTGGGTGCTGCGCGAGCCGGGCTCAGGCACGCGCTCGGTCTTCGAGGAGGCGTTGCGCGAAGCCGGCGCGGATCCGTTGGCGCTGCGCGTGGTGCTGGAGCTGCCCTCCAACGAGGCGGTGCGGGCGGCCGTCGAGGCCGGCATGGGGGCGACGGCCACCTCGGCCTCCGTGGCGGCGCCGGGGATCGAGGCGGGGCTGCTGCACCATGTGCCCTTCGCCCTGCCGCAGCGCGCCTTCCGCCTGTTGCGTCACGTGGAGCGGCGCGGCAGCCGCGCCGCCCTCGCGCTGCGGGAGCAACTGGCCCTGCCGCGCCTCAGACCACGCCCAGCAGATGGATCAGGCCGAGGCTGATCGCGCCGAGCATCAGCAGCGAGATCACGACGGCGCCGGTCACCCGCCCGCCCGCCCGCGCCACGACCCGCACGTCCACACCGAGGCCGAGCGCCGCCATGGAGATGACCGTCAGCGCCGTGGCCGTGACGGCGAGGAGGGGCAGCAGCGCCCCCGGCACCAGCCCGAGCGTGCGCAGCGCCGCCAGCCCGAGGAAGCCCAGGATGAACCAGGGCAGCAGCCGGTGCAGCGGCGGCCGGCCGGGGGCCGGGCGGTCACCGGCGGTGACGTTGGGGAAGGGCTCGTCGGTCGCCTCGCGCAGCCGGGGCGCGAGCAGCGAGAGCGCCAGCACCACCGGCCCGAGCATCAGCACCCGGACCAGCTTGACGACCGTGCCGACCTGCACGCTCAGCGCGCTCACCGGCGCGGTGGCGGCGAGCACCTGGGGCACGGCATAGACGGTGAGGCCCGCCAGCACGCCGAACTGGCTGTGGCTCAGGCCCAGCAGGGGCACCAGCAGCGGCAGGAGCAGCACGGTGGCCACGCCGAGCACGGCGGTGAAGGCGATGGAGGCGGCCACATCCTCGCCGTCGGCGCCGATGACCGGCGCCACCGCGGCGATGGCCGAGTTGCCGCAGACGGAATTGCCGCAGGCCACCAGCACGGCCATGCGGCGCGGCAGGCCGAGCAGCCGGCCGATGCCGTAGGAGGCCAGGATCGCCACGGCCACCACCAGGGCGATGCCGGCCAGCATCGCCGGCCCGATCGCCAGGATCGTGGCCGCGCTGATCGAGGCGCCGAGCAGCACCACCGCCACCTCCAGCAGGAATTTCGCAGAGAGGTCGATGCCGGGCTTCCAGCGGGCGCCCGGCGTCCAGGCGGTGCGCATCGCGGCGCCGATGAGGATGGCCAGCACCAGCGCTTCCAGCCAGGCGCGGCCGAAGATGGCTTCCTCGCCCTGGGCCAGTGCGACGGCCGCGAGCGAGACGCCGATGCACAGCAGGACGCCGGGCGCCAGCTGCAGCACTCGGCCGGCGGCGGCGCTTTTCGGCAAGGAGACGGGAAGCGTGGCGGTATGGGCCATGGAAGAGCTCCTGAGATCGCCCCAAAGCTGTGCACGGGAGCCCGGCCGGTCCAACACAGCTCCATTATCGAAATGATCGTCTGGGGCGATTGATCCCTGGTCCCGCCGACGGCCGATCCGGCTCTTGCGCAACAGGCCGCCGAGACCCACAAGCCCCGCATGAGTCACGACATCTTCGCCCAATTGCGCGATCGCGCGATCGCGGCCCTCCAGGTCCTCCTCCCCGAGCTTCCCGCGGACGCCTATGCGCGCGTCACCATGGAGCCCCCGCGAGAGGCCAGCCATGGCGACATGTCCACCAACGCCGCCCTGGTGATCGGCAAGGCCGCGAAGATGCCGCCGCCGAAGCTGGCGGCACAGCTCGCCGAGGCCCTGGCCGCGCTGCCCGAGGTCGAGGAGGCCGCGCCGGCCGGCCCGGGCTTCGTGAACCTGCGGCTCCGCGAGGATTTTCTGCGCACCCAGCTCCCGATCATCCTGCGGGAGCGGGAGGATTTCGGGCAGGGCGACGCCAAGCCCGGCCGGGTGAACGTGGAATACGTCTCCGCCAACCCGACCGGCCCGATGCATGTCGGCCATTGCCGCGGCGCGGTGGTGGGCGACGGGCTCGCGGCCCTGCTGGCCAAGGCCGGCCACGACGTCACGCGCGAATACTACATTAACGACGCCGGCGCGCAGGTGCAGGCGCTCGGCTGGGCGGCGTACTGGCGCTACCTGGAGGCGCTGCCGGTCGCGGCGCACGGGCTCTGGGCTGAGGGCGCATCGCCCGAGGAGCGCAAGGCCGCCGTCGAAGCCGCGTATTCCACGACCCTGCAATATGGCGGCGAGTACCTCCTCCCGGTCGGCGTGGAGCTGGCCGCGAAGCACGGCGCGGACCTCTTTCCACCCAATCCGGAGAAGCTCGCGCTGGTCCGGAGCTTCACCGTGCGCGCCATGATGGCGGAGATCCGCGAGGATCTGGCCGCGCTGGGCGTGAAGCACGACATCTTCATCAGCGAGGCGGAAATGATCGCCGAGGGCAAGCTGGAGGAGGCGGAAGCCCTTCTCGACAGCCAAGGCCTGCTTTACCGCGGCGTGCTGGAGCCCCCCAAGGGCAAGCAGCTGGACGATTGGGAGCCGCGCGAGCAGACGCTGTTCCGCTCCAAGGACTTCGGCGACGACACCGACCGCCCGCTGAGAAAATCCGACGGCACCGGCACGTATTTCGCCAACGACATCGCCAACCACCTGCATAAGATCGAGCGCGGCTTCGACGCGCTGGTGCATGTCTGGGGCGCGGACCATGGCGGCTACGTCAAGCGCATGCAGGCAGCGGTGGCCGCGCTGTCCAACCGGCGCGTCTCGCTCGACGTGGTGCTGGCGCAGATCGTCCATGTGGTGAAGGACGGCCAGCCCGTCCGCATGAGCAAGCGCGCCGGAAGCTACATCACCCTGCGCGACCTCATCGACGAGGTCGGCCGCGACGCCGTGCGCTTCACCATGCTGACCCGCAAGGCGGACGCGCAGATGGAGTTCGACCTGGACCTCGTGATCCAGCAGTCGCGCGACAATCCCGTCTTCTACGTGCAGTACGCCCATGCCCGTTGTCGCTCGGTGCTGCGCAGCGCGGGCGATCCCTCGCTGGAGAGCCTGGCCGAAGTGCCGCTGGATGCGCTGACCGACCCGGCGGAGCTGGGCCTGATCCGCCGGATGGCGGGCTGGCCCCGGGTGGTGGAGGCCGCCGCCGCAGCGCGGGAGCCCCATCGCGTCGCATTCTTTTTGAATGACTTGGCGAGTGATTTTCATCTATTGTGGAACAAGGGCAAGGACGACACCACCTTGCGCTTCATCCAGGCGGATGCGCCCGCGGCTACGCAGGCGCGGCTCGCCTTGGTGGCCGCCACGGCGGCTGTTGTCAGGTCCGGACTCGGGGTGATGGGGGTCACGCCGGTCGAGGAGATGCGATGAGCGATTCGATGCTTCCCTCCTGGCGGATTCGTCCGCCGGAGAGGGCGTCGGCGGGATGGGGGATCCCGTCGAAATTCTGGATGATCGGGGGCGGCCTGGCCGGCTCCGTGGTGCTCGCGGGCGCCATCATCTGGGGAATTTCCATGACGGGGTCGCGCGGCGTGCCCCTGATCGAGACGGATGGGCGCCCTTACCGGGTGCGACCGGACTCGCCGGGGGGCGCGGTGGTGCCCAACCAGCAGGAGCTGATCTTCGAGCGCGGCGCGGGACGCAACGAGCGCACGGGCGAGGCGCGTCTGGGCCCCGGGCCCGAGGCGCCGCGGCCGGACGTGCTGCGCGCCCAGGCCCCGCCGCCAGCGG
>JAQGHZ010000357.1 GCA_028291485.1 Rubritepida sp.
TGGACGTCGCCGAGCGCCAGCCGTGCGACGGCGAGGCGCGTGAGCAGCGCCGCGTCATTCGGCGCGACGGCGGCGGCGCGCTCCAGCGTCTGCGCTGCCTCGGCGCGCAGTCCGGCCGCGGCATAAGCGCGGCCCAGCATCTCGAGCAGCTCCACGTCGCGGGTCGTGGGGATCGCCGCGCGCGCCAGCACCGCGGCCGCGTCGCGCGGGCGCCCGGCGTCCATCTCCATCGTGGCGAGCAGCCGCGCTCCGCGCGGATCCTCGGGGAAGCGCGCGACATGGCGGCGGGCGGCGTCTTCGGCCTGGGCGTTCTGGCCGAGGCCGCGCTTGGCGATGGCCTGCAGCAGCAGCCCGTCCGGGAAGTTGGTGAGCTGCGGGCCGATCTGCTGCATCACGCCGTCAGCCGCGCGCCAGTTACGCTGCATGGTGAGCTGCATGGCGCGCAGATAGGCCGCGCGTGCGTTGTTCGGCATGGCGGCGAGGGCGCCGTCGATGTCCACGCGCGCGCGCTCGATCTCGTTCAGGCGCAGCAGCAGCTCGGCGCGGCGCAGGCGCGCCGGGACGTGGCCGGGCGTGGCCGTGATGACACGCCCGAAGCTCTCCAGCGCGCCCGCCGCGTCGTCGCGGTCGAGCTGCATCTGCGCCTTGGCGAGCAGCGCGTCGCGCGAGCGGGGCTGCGTGGCGAGGACGCGGTCGAGCCGCGCCTCGGCGTCGGCGCGGTTGCCCTCGACGATCAGCAAGGTGACGGCGGAAATCGCGGTCTCCACCGAGGAGGGATCGAGCTGCTCGGCGCGCGCCACCGAGGCGCGGGAGGCCTCGCGGTCGTTCGTCGCGAGCTGGGCGAGCGCGCGGCCGGCGAAGAGCTGGGCCGCTACTGCGGGCGGCGACCGCTCGCCCGGCTCGGGGAACTGTGCGAGCACGTCCTGGAAGCGCCCCTGCGCGAGCAGGATGCGCAGCAGCAGCGCCGTGCCGGCCGCCCGGTCGTAGCCGCGCTCGAGCGCAGCGCGGGCCTCGCGCTCGGCCGTGTCCATGTCGCCGATCTCGATGCTCGCCTCGGCCAGCCCGGCGCGCAGCGCGCCCTGCTGGGGCTCGGCGCGCACGGCGTTGCGCCATTCGATCTGCGCGGCGCGCATCTCGCCGCGCGATTGCGCGAGGAGGGCACGGTCGCGCGCGGGGTTTGCAAAGGCCGGCGCCGCCGCGAGCGAGGCAGCGAGGACCATGGAAAGCAGGGGGATCTGTCGGGTCATGATTGTCCCTCAGGGTTTCTTGTAATCATCGGCGCGGCCCGCGGGCGGGTCGCGTTCGGGCATGAGTCCGTGGGTCGCGAGCAGGCCGTAGAGCGTAGGCCGGCTGATCCCGAGCACACGCGCGGCGGTCGAGAGCCCGCCATGGCTGCGGGCGAGGGCGCGGGCGATGGTCTCGCGCTCGGCGCGCGCCCGGGCCAGGCGCAGGTCGAGATTCTGCTCCTCGCTCTGCTCGCCCGGCGCGAGCTCCAGCTCGGCGGCACCGATCAGCGGACCTGCGGCCATCAGCACGGCGCGCTGGATGCGGTTGCCGAGCTCGCGCACGTTGCCGGGCCAGGCATATTCGTTCATGGCGGCGATGGCGCCGTCCTCGAAGCCGCGCACGCGGCGCTGGAACTCGTTCCCGTAGCGGACGAGGAACCAGCGGGCGAGCAGCAGGATGTCGCCGCCGCGCTCGCGCAGCGGCGGCACGCGCACCGTCATGGGGTTGAGCCGGAAGAGCAGGTCGCCGCGGAACTTGCCGCTGCCGGCCTGGGCCTCGAGCGGCTGGTTGGTGGCCGAGACGACGCGCACGTCCACGCGGACGGGAACGCGGCCGCCGACGCGCTCGAAGACCTGGTCCTGCAGGAAGCGCAGAAGCTTGGCCTGCAGGCTGGGCGAGAGGTCGCCCACCTCGTCGAGGAAGAGCGTGCCGCCGTTGGCCTGCTCGATGCGTCCGGTCGTCTGCTTCACGGCGCCCGTGAAGGCGCCGCGCTCGTGGCCGAAGAGCTCGCTTTCCAGCAGGTTCTCCGGGATGGCGGCGCAGTTGATCGCGACGAAGGGGCGGTGGGCGCGCGGCCCCAGGTCGTGCAGCGCGCGCGCCAGCGCCTCCTTGCCCGTGCCGCTCTCGCCGAGCAGCAGCACGGGCGCGTTCACGGTCGCCAGCCGCTCCACCATGCGGCAGACCTTCAGCATCCCCTCGTCGGCGGTGATGATGTTGGCGACGGGGCTCGGCTGCGGCGTGGCGGCGAGGCGCCGGTTCTCCTCCTCCAGCTCGCGCAGGCGGCAGGCGCGGTCGAGGATGGTGCGCAGCACGTCCAGGTCCACGGGCTTCTCGCAGAAGTCGTAGGCGCCGACGCGGATGGCGCGGAGCATGTTCTCGCGGTCGCCCTGGCCGCTCGCCACGATGATCGGCATGGTGGGCGAGAGCGCGTGCAGCATGGCGAGGGTCGCGAAGCCTTCGGACACCCCCTCCGGGTCGGGCGGCAGCCCGAGATCCACCAGCGCGAGAGAGGGCTGCTCCCGCCGCGCCGCGGTCTCCGCCTGGCGCCGGTCGTGCGCGAGGAGGACGCGGTAGGCGGGAAAGGCCCAGCGATATTGCGCGCACAGGCCGAGATCGTCCTCCACGATCAGGAGCTTCGGCTTGCTCATGCCGCGGCCTCCCGGACGAGCGGCCGCTCCTCGCAGGGCAGGGTCACCCGCATGGTGGTGCCCGCGCCCGGCGCACTGATGACGGCGAGGTCGCCGCCCGCGCCGCGCAGCAGGTCGCGCGCCTGCCACGCGCCGATGCCGCTGCCGCCAGCGCGGCCGGAGATGAGCGGCCGGAACAGCGTGTCGCGCACGAACTCGGCCGACATGCCGGGGCCGCGGTCGGTGATGTCGAGGACGACGCGCGTGGCCTCCTGCCGCAGGGTCACGCAGACGGACGCGCCGGGCGGCGAGGCCTCGGCCGCGTTGTCGAGGAGGTGGCGGAGCGCGGCGTCGAAGCGGGCCGGCGCGATGGGCAGGCGGCACTGGGCCGCGCCCTGGTCGCAAATCTCGACCTCGTGGCCGAGGCCGGCGGCGATGGCGCGCAGCCGCTCTGCGGGCGCGACGCTGGAGGCCGTCTCCTCCGCCTCCGGCTGGCGCAGCCGGGCGACCAGCGTGCTGATGCGCGCGGCCGCGGCGCCGACCGTGGTCAGCAGGTCCGCCTGGAACTCCGGATCGTCCATGTGGTGGGCGGCGTTGGCGTGCAGCAGGGAGAGCTGGCTCGCCACCGTCTTCACGTCATGCGCGACGAAGGCGAAGCGGCGGGCGTAGTCCTGCAGCCCGCGCTGGTCGTGCAGGCGCTCGGCGGCGAGGCGTTCGGCGAGAAACATCGCGACCTCGCGGCCGGTGGCGCGCAGCAGGTCGAAGACCTCGCCGTCGAGCGTGAAGGGCGCCCGCGGGGGCGCCAGCAGCACCACGCCCATGAGCCCGTCGCGGTGGTGGCACAGCGGCACGGCCAACCAGAGCGGGCCCGCGGAGGCGGTCAGGTCCGCCGGCAGGCTGGTCGCGATGCGCTCGCCATCGGCCAGCGCGGCCAGGAGCGGGTGATCGCCCGGCAGGTCGAGGCTGTGCGCCGGCCTGTTCCAGGAACCGGCCCAGCGCAGCAGCGCCTCGCCCGGCTCGCGCAGGAGCAGCAGGCCGGCGGGGCTGTCCACCGGATCGGCGACGGCGCGGATCGCGCGCTCCTGCGGATCGGCGCCGTCGGCCGAGAGGGTGGCGACGCAGCGCAGCCACTCGCGGCGATAGTCGAAGCGCGCGCTGAAGAAATGGTCCACCACGCGGCCCCGTAGCCGCGAGCGCATGGAGCGGGAGGCGACCGCGAGCGCCAGGACCATCACGCCACCGGCGAGGAGGCTCACCTGGGCGGCGCGCGACCAATCGGCGCCGAGATGGCGCAGCGCCTCGCCGGCGGCGCCCACGCCCAGCAGGAAGGTGCCGGCGAGGATCAGCGTCGCGCCGTGGAAGACCGCCTGGCGCGAGACGGGGGGATCGCGCCGCCAGCGACGGTCGCGCACGGCGGCGATCACCAGCAGCGGCAGGGCGAGGGCCGCGATCGCCGCGCGCCCGTCGAGCAGGGCAGGGGAATAGGCGCGCGCGAGGGCCGCGTCGGCATGCAGCAGCACGTCGAAGGCGGCGAGCAGGCCGAGGGCGATGCAGGGCAGCACGACGTGCCAGCGCGTGCCCTCCTCGGCGTTGCGGTAGAGGTTCTCGGCGACGAGCAGCACCAGCAGCGCGAGGCCGAGCCGCGCCAGCAGGCCGGGCGAGCCCAGCGTTGGTATCTCTGGCACGCCAGGCAGCAGCGCAGCGAGCCCCATCAGCGTCAGCGCCAGGGTGGCGGCGGAGAAGCCGGCCAGCTGCCGGGCCGACCAGCCGTTGCCCGTGCGGCGCGCGAGCCAGAGCAGCACCGCGCACCAGGTGGCGCTGCGCAGCACCTCCAGTACCGCGGCGGGGCCGGAGAGCGGCTTCTCCGGCCAGAGGGCAACGGCCGCCAGCCAGCCGCCGGCGGCAAGGCCGGCGAGGGCCAGCATGACCGCCGTGCGGCCGCGGCCGGCGAGCAGGATGAGCGCCACCCAGGCGAGGCAGATGGCTGCGCTGCCGGCATGCAGGAGAGGCGATGCCATGGGGGTCATGCTACGCGCCGAGCCTTCACCATGCGCCTTCTCACCACGCGACTTCTCACCGGGCACCCTCCTGGAACAGCACCACCCGCACCGTGGCGAGGAGGATCAGCAGGTCCAGGAACAGGCTGCGGCGGCGGATGTAGTAAAGGTCGTAGGAGAGCTTCATCCGGGCGTCCTCCACCGAGGCGCCGTAGGGGTAGTTCACCTGCGCCCAACCGGTGATGCCCGGCCGCACCAGGGCGCGGTCGTGCCAATGGGGGATGAGCGCGCCGAGTTGCTCGACGAAGCGCGGCCGCTCCGGCCGCGGGCCGACGACCGACATGTCCCCGCGCAGCACGTTCAGGACCTGCGGAATCTCGTCGATGCGGCAGAGCCGGATGAGGTGGCCGACGCGCGTGACGCGCGGATCGTTCCGCGTGGCCCAGACGGGCGCGCCGCGGGCCTCGGCGTCCACGCGCATGCTGCGGAATTTCAGCAGCTCGAAGGTGCGATTGCCGTGACCCACGCGCTCCTGCCGGTAGAAGACCGGGCCCGGACTGTCGAGCCGGATCGCGAGCGCCGTCAGCAGCAGCAGCGGCAGCGTCAGCAGGAGGAGCGCGAGCGCGAAGAGGATGTCGAAGGAGCGGCGCAGGCCCGTGCTCCAGACGTTGGCCTTCATCGCATTGGCCGTTGCCAGCCAGCCCTCGGGAAGCCGATCGATATCGATGCGGTTGAGGCCGTGCTCGCTGAACTCGGCCTCGGTGAAGACCTGCAGGCCGGCCTTGCCGCAGCGGTGCCGCGCGGCGGGCGCCAGCGGCGTATGCGCGGCTGCCACCACCGCCCAGACGCGCCAGGCGCGCAGGCGACCCCGCTCCACCGCGTCGAGCAGCGCCTCGCCGACGGGCAGCGCCAGCGTGACCTCGAAGGGTGAAAAACTGCGGTGGAGCACCGGATCCGGGCCGCCGGGGCCCACGAGGGCGAGACGCTGCAGGGGGAAGCGCAGCAGGCCGAAGACGATGCGTGCGACGACCATGGCGCCCAGGCTGCCGGCAAGACCGGCCAGGATCAGCTCGCGCGAGGTTCCGGCGCGCTCGAAGGGCAGGGCGGCGGTGAGGAGGGCGAGCAGCAGCGCGAACAGCGCCGCGGCCGTCGCGCCGCGGACGAGGGAGGGCCTGAGGCCCTGCATCGCCATCGGCCGGTACAGGCCGATCGCCCCGGCGACGAGGCCCGCACAGAGGCCGGAGAGCAGGGCAAAGGCCGCGGCGGCGGCAAGGTCGGCCGGCGCCGTCCCGCCCGCCAGCAGGGCGAAGGCGAGGAGGGCCGTCAGCAGGTTCTCGGCTACGTAGAGGGCCAGCATCTCGGACCGGATGCTATGACTGAACAGGCTCGTCATTCTCTTTGCTCCAGCCATACCATTTCGTGCTGGTCGGCATTCAATCTTCAAGACATGGAATGCGGCAACGAAAATATCGGATGAATTTAGATCGGTATCTGAAATATCCATCTCACGTATTTACATTTTTTGCAGGTTTAAGGCGAAAATTGCATTCTGATGCGACATATTTTAATGGTAATGTGTAAAGTTTTATTTATAGTGTTGTCAAATATTGTATTGCCTCGCTCGATTATTTTAGAGATTATTGCCCTCGCCGCGTGATCCTGGATTGGGCGCGGCGCCGCGTTCAAGTCAGGGAAGACGAGAAAGACAATGAACAGGAATAGGAAGCTGGGCCTCGCCGCCCTGCCTGCGTTGGCGCTTGCGCTCGCCGCTTGCGGATCCCCCAGGACGCTGCCGCCGGTCGCGCCGGATGCCACGTCGGATGCCGCGGGCTATATCATTGGCCCGGGCGACATCCTCAACGTCTTCGTCTACCGGTCGCCCGACCTCAGCCAGTCGGACCTGCCGGTCCGCCCCGACGGGCGAATCTCCCTGCCGCTCATCCCGGACATGCCGGCCGCCGGGCGCCTGCCCACCGATCTCGCGCGCGACATCGAGCAGCATCTGCGCCGTTACGTGATCGAGCCCAACGTCACGGTGATGGTGCGCTCCTTCGTGGGACCGGCCAGCCAGCAGATCCGGGTCATCGGCGAGGCCGCCCAGCCCCTGGGCATGCCCTATCGCGACGGGATGACGGTGCTGGACGTCATGATCGGCGCGCGCGGGTTGACCCGCTACGCCGCCGGCAACAGCGCCGAGATCATCCGCCGCAACGGCGCCCAGCGCGAGGCCATCCCCGTGCGGCTCACCGACCTGCTGCGCGGCGGCGACGTCTCCCAGGACATCGCGATGCGGCCGGGCGACACGCTGATCATCCCCCAGGGCTGGTTCTGACGCATGCACCCGATTGCCCTCGCGCGGCGCTCGATCGCCGCCGGCGCCCGCCATCGCTGGCGCGCGCTCGGCCTCGCCTGGCTCGTCTGCCTTGCCGGCTGGGCCGTGATCGCCCAGATTCCGAGCCAGTACACCTCCACCACGCGCGTCTATGCGGATGCGGACGCCGTGCTCGGCATGCTGCTGCGCGGCATCGCGATCGACAGCTCTCCCGCCGGGCAGGTGGAGATGCTGCAGCGGACGCTGCTCAGCCGGCCGAACCTCGAGAAGATCATCAACCGCACGGCGCTCGAGGGGCGGGTGCGTGACGACCTCTCGCGCGAGAAGCTGCTGATCGAGCTCGCCCGGGACATCCGCATCACCACCCAGACGCGCAACCTCTTCACCATAGAGTTCCGCGACCCGAGCCCGCATCTCGCGCAGGAGGTGGTGCAGACGGCGCTCAACCTCTTCATGGAGGCGGCGTCGGCCACCGACCGCCAGCAGATCGAGAGCGCGCGGATCTTCGTCACGCAGCAGCTCGCGAGCTACGAGGTGCAGCTGCGCCAGGCCGAGCGCCGGCGCGCCGAGTTCCAGGCCCGCTACATCGACGTCCTGCCCTCGGATGCGCTGGGCGGCATCACGCGGCTGGAGGCCGCCCGCATGCGCCTCGCCCAGGTCCAGGGCGAGTTGCAGGACCAGCGCCGGCGGCTGGAGCTGACGCACCAGCAGATCAACGCGCAGCCCACGGCCGCCGCCGTCGCGAGTGGCGGGGGCGGCAACCCGCGCCTCGCCGAGGCGGAGCGGCAGGTGTCGGAGCTGCGCCTGCGCTACACCGACGCGCATCCGGAGGTCGTCGCGGCGCGCAGCGTCGTAGCCACGCTGCGGAGCTCGGGTGGCGGCGGGCCGGCGCGTGCGCCCGGCGTCGCCGCGCCGCGCGAGGTGCGCGGCGGCCCGGTGCTGGAGCAGATGCGGCTCCGCCTCGTGGACGTGGAGGCGCAGATCGCCTCGCTGGAGCGGCAGGAGCGGGAGGGAAGGGCAGAGGTCCAGCGCCTCGACGCCATCACCCGCAGCGAGCCCGAGATACAGGCGCAGTTCCTCAACCTCGACCGCGACTACACGGTGCTCCGGCGCAACTACGAGGAGCTGCTGGCGCGGCGCGAATCCCTGCAGCTCGGCGGGGCGGCGCGCACCAGCTCCGACCGCGTGCGGCTGGAGGTGGTTGATCCGCCCACGCTGTCGGCCCAGCCGGTCTCGCCGAACCGGCCGCTGCTGGCCGCGGGTGTGCTGGTTATCGGACTCGGCGCCGGCGCGGCGCTGGCCTTCCTGCTCGTGCAGCTCGACCGCACCTTCTACACGGTGCAGGACCTGCGCCGGATCGGACCTGCGGTGCTGGGCGCGATCTCCGCCCCGCCCCGTAGCGGCCGGATGCTCGGCCAGCTCGGCTTCGCCGGCGGCCTCGCGATGCTGCTGCTCGCCTTCGGCGTGGTCGTCGTCGGCGGTCCCCTCCAGGTGGTGAGGATCCTAGCATGACGACCGGCACGGCCCCGCGCGCGCATCTCGTGGAGCGCGCCATCGAGGCGATGGGAACGGCGCCGCTGGCCCATCCCATGCCTCCCCCCGCCCCGGCGGAGCGCCGGCTCGCCGAGGTGCTCGCGGCGCCGCTGCCCGAGCCGCCGGCCGCCCCCGCGCCTCGCGGGCCGGTCGTCACGATGGCACGGCTGGAGGAGGCGGGCCTCGCCTTCGCGCTCGAGGGCAGCGCGCGCAGCAAGGTGATGGAAGAGCTCGCGCTCATACAGCACCCGCTGCTGCGGGCCATCGCGCAGGGGCCTGGCGAGGCACGGGCCGCGGCGGCGCGCCGGCAAGTGATCATGGTCACCAGCGCCAGGCGCGGGGAGGGGAAGAGCTTCACCTCGCTGAACCTCGCCGCCAGCATCGCCGCCACAACCCCCCAGCAGGTGGTGCTGGTGGACGTGGACGGCGGCGCCTCCTCGCTGACCCGGCGGTTCGGCCTGATGACGGAGCGCGGCCTGCTGAGCCTCGCGGCCGAGCCGGGCCAGCCCAAGGAGGCGCTGCTGCTGCCAACTGCGATCGAGCGGCTGTCCATCTTGCCGCACGGCTGGCTCGTGAGCGGCCGGTCCCGGCCGCCGGCGGCCGACGCGCTCTCCGTCGCGATCCGCGCGCTGGCGGTGGCGCTGCCGGGCCACCTGCTGATCCTGGACACGCCCCCGGCGCTCTCCACCAGCGACGCGCAGGCACTGGCCTCCCTGGTCGGCCAAGTCGTCCTCGTCGTCCGTGCCGAAAGCACGCAGCGCGACGAAGTGGAGGCGGCGCTGGATCTCGTGGAAGCATGCCCGCTTCTGCATCTTCTCCTAAATCGCTCACGACTCGCCACGAATGATAGCTTCGGTGCCCATGGGGAGTATGGAGCTTCGAAAGATGAGTGACTTGCATCGTCAGGGATTTTGGTTTCGATATCGGTCTGTTAGCGCGGGGGCAGCCCTCCTTCTCTTGGGGACGGGCCTCACTCCAACGGGGGGCGCGCTGGCGCAGCTGCCGCCCTTGCCGGGCGACACCGGTCCAGGGTCGCTGCCCTCGACCCGTGCCGCGGCGGCAGCCGAGGGGGGGGGCGTGGCGTCGACCGCGCCCGAGATTCGCCTGGGCGGCTTCGGCTTCCCCACCGCCGCGCTGCCGCCCCAGCCGTCCGAGCCGGGCCGCCGCTGGACGGTGACGCCGAGCATCGGCCTGCAGCTGCTCGGCACGGACAACGTCTTCCAGACGTCGAACAACCGCCACAGCGACCTCATCACCACCATCTCGCCCGCGCTACTGGTTGCGGCCGACACGCCGCGGTTCCAGGGCGTGATGAACTACGCGCCCAACATCCAGATCTACGCCAACACGCCGGGCCAGAACCGGGTGGACCAACGCTTCAACGGCCAGGGCCTGGCGACCGTGGTGCCGGACCTGCTCTACCTCGACATCCGCGGCGCCTCGGCGATGCAGACCATCACGGGCGGTTTCGCGCCGGAGTCGACGGTCGTCACCGACCGCCGCAACCAGATCCAGACGACCAGCCTGCAGATCTCGCCCTACCTCACGCACCGCTTCGGCGACATGCTGACGGTGCAGGCGGGCTACGCGTTCCAGTACGTGGACCAGAGCACCAATGCGGGGCAGAATCAGGCCGTCACCACTGTCAACGGGCTGCCGGCTTTCGTCGCCCAGCACTTCCAGGCGCACGAGGTCTACGCCGTGGGCCGCACGGGCCCCGACCTTGGCCGGCTCGCGCTCGAGGGGCGGCTCATCAACACCCAGTACATCGGCACCGGTGTGCTGGACGGCGCCTATCGCCGCTCCGCCTCGGTGGAGACGCGCTACGCCCTTGTCCGCGGCTTCTCGGCCCTGGTGGAGGGCGGCTACGAGCAGCAGCGCTATGCCGGCACGCCGGGGTTGCACATCGACGGTCCGATCTGGAGCGTGGGGATGCGCGTCGACTTCTCGGCGGAGAGCTACCTCGTCGCGAAGTACGGCCGGCGCGACGGCTTCGATTCCGCCACGCTGCGGGCCTCCCTCTCGCTCGGTGGCCGGACGCGCCTCTCGGCCAATTATGAGGAGCGGCTCTCGACCTCGGCGATGCGCGCGGGCGACCTGCTTTCCACCACCACGCTGGACGAGCTCGGCAATCCGATCGACCTCGCGACGGGGCTGCCCTCCGTGCAGCCCTTCGCGAGCTCCTTCCTCGGCGTGCAGAACAGCCTGGTGCGCCTGCGCCTCGCCTCGGCCGCGATCGTGCAGAGCTGGCCGCGTGACACCATCGCGTTCGGCTTCAACTACCAGGAGCAGCGGCCCATCTCGGTCGCGACCGGCACGGCGGCCTTCGAGCAGCGCGGCACCTCGGGCACCATCACCTGGGCGCACGAGCTGACCCCGCGCACGATAGCCACCGCCTATCTCCAGTACGGCGTCTTCAGCACCGGGCTGCTCGGCGACGGCGACGTGGTGACCGCGAGCCTCGCCCTCTCGCACCAGCTGCAGCCTCGCCTCCTTGGCACCCTGCAGGTCGCGACCAACAGCCGCAGCGACGCGCGCAACAACGGCCGCGCGACCCAGAACATCATCCTTCTGGCGCTACGCCAGAGCTTCTAGGGGAAAGCGCATGATGCTCACCGACTACTACGGCCTTCGCGAGCATCCTTTCCAGATGACGCCGGACGCGCGGCTCTTCTACCCAAGCACGGGCCACTCCCGCGCCTATGCGCACCTCACCTACGGCATCGCGCAGCGCGAGGGCTTCGTCGTGGTCACGGGCGAGGTCGGCGCGGGCAAGACCACGCTCGTGGAGCGGCTCTGCGCCGAGCTTGATCCGCAGGGCTTCGCCATCGCCCGCATCAGCACCACGCAGGTGGCGGGCGAGGATCTGCTGCGGCTGGCCGCCGCCGCCTTCGGCACCGAGGCGGAGGGCAGCAAGGCCACGGTGCTGCGCGGCATCACCGAGGCGCTGCGCGTGGGAGACCGGCGCTTCCTGCTGATCGTGGACGAGGCGCAGGGCCTGCGGCCCGACGCGCTGGAGGAGCTGCGCATGCTCTCCAACGTCACCGACGGCGGGCAGGCGCCGATGCAGACCATCCTGCTCGGCCAGCCGCAGCTGCGCGCGACGCTGGCGAGCCCGGACCTCGACCAGCTGCGGCAGCGCGTGCTCGCCTGCTACCACCTCGGCGCGCTCTCCTGCGAGGAAACGCACGCCTATGTGAAGCACCGCATGCGCGCGGTCGGCTGGAACGAGCATCCCCGGTGGGAGGACAGCGCGCTCGATCTCATCCATCGCTACACCGACGGCATCCCGCGCCGGATCAACCGCCTCTGTTCGCGCGTGCTGCTGAGCGGCGTGCTGGAGAGGTCCGATCTGCTGAGCGCGCCCATGGTGGAGGCGACGGCGCTGGAGCTGGACGCCGATCTGGGCGCGGGGCTGAACCTGCCGCGCGCCGTCTCGGCCGAGCATGACGCCGTGCTGCGCGACATGCAGCACAGGCTGGATTCGCTGGAGCGGAATGCCGGGCACCGCGAGCGCATCTTCAATCGCCTGGCCGAGATCTTCTTCGACGGCGCAAGGACACGCACATGAGCCAAGCTGCGATCGCCCCCAAGGTCGCACCCCAGGTCGCACCCCAGGCTGCACCCGAGGTTGCCGCGTTCCGTCCCTGTCTCCGCAACGCCATGACGGTCGACGTGGAGGACTGGTTCCAGGTCCAGGGCTTCGCCGACGCCATCCCGCGCGAGGAGTGGGATTTCCTGGCCTCCCGGATCGAGGCGAACACCGAGCACGTCCTCGCGCAATTCGCCGACGCGGGCGTCCGGGCGACCTTCTTCACGCTGGGATGGATCGCGGAGCGGTATCCCGCCCTGATCCGCCGCATCGTGGCGGCGGGCCACGAGCTCGCG
>JAQGHZ010000364.1 GCA_028291485.1 Rubritepida sp.
CGGCGCGACATGTGGAACGCCATCGGCATGGGGGCCTTCCCGGAATGGGAGCTGGGGCTGCAGCTCTTCGATCAGGACTTCGCCGACAGCTTCGACTTCGACGTGTTGGACGCGACGAAGATCATCCCGGAGGAGCTGGTGCCTGTGCGCCGCGTCGGCCGCCTGGTGCTCGACCGCGTGGTGGACAATTTCTTTGCCGAGACGGAGCAGGTCGCCTTCTGCACCCAGAACATCGTGCCGGGCGTGGACTTCACGAATGATCCGTTGCTGCAGGGCCGCAACTTCTCGTACCTCGACACGCAGCTGAAACGTCTGGGCAGTCCGAACTTCACGCAGCTTCCCATCAATGCGCCGAAGTGCCCCTTCGCGCATTTCCAGCAGGACGGTCACATGGCCTTCCGCAACCCCAAGGGGCGCGCGAACTACGAGCCGAATTCCTGGAGCCAGCCCGCGGCCGGCCCGCGCGAGTCTCCGGAGACCGGCTTCCGCACCTTCCCGGCGGAGGATGAAGGCCCGAAGATCCGCGAGCGCGGCGCCCTCTTCGCCGACCATTACAGCCAGGCGCGGCAATTCTACCTGAGCCAGACTCCGGTGGAGCAGACGCATATCGCCAACGCCTTCACCTTCGAGCTGGGCAAGGTCGAGACGCCGGCGATCCGCGAGCGCCTGGTCGCGAACCTGCGCAATGTCGACGAGGCGCTAGCCGCGACGATCGCCGACGGGCTCGGCATGCCGCTACCGCAGGCCGCCGAGCCGGCACGGTCGGTGGTGGAGCTCGCGCCTTCGCCGGCACTCAGCATCCTGAAGAATCCGCCGCCGAGCTTCGAGGGCCGCAAGGTCGGCGCGCTCGTCACCGACGGCACGGATGCCGGCATCCTCGTCGCCCTGAAGAAGGCGGTGGAGGCGGAAGGCGCCGTGCTAGAGCTGATCGCGCCCAAGATCGGCGGGATCGTCGCCAGCGACGGCACGCGGATGCCGGCCCATCATGCCGTCGCGGGCGGTCCCTCCGTCCTGTTCGACGCCGTGGCCGTGCTGGCCTCCGAGCAGGGCGCCGCGATCCTCGCGGAAAATGCGGCGGCGAAGGACTTCGTCACGGATGCCTATGCCCATGCGAAGTTCATCGCGGTCGTGCCGGCCGCCCTGGCGATCTTCCAGAAGGCGGGGCTGACCGAGCCGGACCAGGGCTTCGTCACCCTGAACGGCCCCGGCGATGTGCAGGGCTTCGTGGCGACCTGCAGGGCCCTGCGCTTCTGGGACCGCGAGCCGAAGGTGAAGTGAAGGGAACCTGACATGACCCCTATCGTCGAGCGCCAGCGTGCCGTTCAGCAGCAGGTCGAGAAGACCGACAAGGCGCGGCCGCCCGAGGAGATGAAGGGCGCGATGCAGGCCGGCGCCCGGCGCTATCCGGAGCCGCCCTTTCCGAAGCAGCTCTTGGAGAAGCCGGGCTTGGAGGAAGACCAGGAGCTCGCGCCGATGTACGAGGCGCCCTTCTGGAAGGGCTCGGGCAAGCTGGAGGGCAAGAAGGCCATCATCACCGGCGGCGATTCCGGCATCGGCCGTGCGGTTGCGGTGCTCTTTGCGCGCGAGGGGGCCGACGTCGCGATCCTGCATCTCGCCGAGGAACAGGAGGATGCCGAGGTCACCCGCGCCGCGATCGAGAAGGAGGGACGGCGCGGCCTGACGCTCGCCGGCGACGTAACCGACCGGGCCTTCTGCGACGACGCCGTCGCCCGGATGGTGAAGGATCTCGGCACGGTGGACGTGCTGGTGAACAACGCCGCCTTCCAGCTCCATGTCAGCCGCTTCGAGGATCTGACGGAGGAACATTTCGACCTCACGCTCAAGACCAACCTCTACGGCTATTTCCACATGGTGCAGGCCTGCCTGCCGCACATGAAGCCGGGCTCGGCGATCGTGAACACGGGCTCGGTGACCGGCCTGTTCGGCAGTGCCTCCATCGTCGACTACTCGATGACCAAGGGCGGCATCCACGCCTTCACGCGGGCGCTCTCGGGCAGCCTGATGTCGCGCGGCATCCGCGTGAACGCGGTGGCGCCCGGCCCGGTCTGGACGCCGCTGAATCCCAGCGACAGCGCGGAGAAGGCCGAAAAATTCGGTTCCGGCACGCCGATGAAGCGACCCGCCCAGCCGGAAGAGCTGGCACCCGCCTACGTCTTCCTCGCCTCGCCGCAGATGTCGAGCTTCATCACGGGCGAGGTGCTGCCCGTCATTGGTGGCTACTCCAGCCAATGATCCGGGGGTGGCGCGTCGCGCCGCACCCTCCTAACGTCGTTGTGGGGATGCCGGCTGCAGGGTGAACCTTCTCCGGGGACACCACGATGAAGCGACGCGAATTTTGGACGACCTCCGCGGCGCTGGCCGCGGCGCCGCATGTGGCGCGCTCGCAGGAGAGCCGCACCCTGCGTTTCGTGCCCTATGCCGACGTGGCGGTGACGGACCCGGTCTGGTCCAGCACGCTCGCCACGCGCAGCCATGCGCTGGCCGTCTTCGACACGCTCTACGGCACGGCGGCCGACTACTCCGTGCATCCGCAGATGGTGGCCGGCCATGTCGTGGAAAACGACGGCAAGCTCTGGCGCCTGACGCTGCGCGAGGGGCTGCGCTTCCACGACGACACGCCCGTGCTGGCGAAGGACTGCGTCGCCTCGCTCAACCGTTGGGGCAAGCGCGACGTCTTCGGTCAGCTCCTTCTGGCGGCGACAGACGAGCTCTCCGCGCCGGACGACAGAACGATCGTTTTCCGCCTCAAGCGCCCCTTCCCGCTATTGCCGACGGCGCTCGCGCGGCCGAGCACGCTCGTTCCGGTCATCGTCCCCGAGCGCCTCGCGATGACCGATGCCTTCGCGCAGATGCCCGAGACGATCGGCAGTGGGCCCTTCAAATTCCTGCCCGGCGAGCGTGTGGCCGGCGCGCGCCTCGCCTATGCGCGCCACACCGGCTACGTGCCGCGTCCGGATGGCGTCTCCAGCCAGACCGCCGGTCCGAGAGTCGCGCATGTGGACCGCGTGGAGTTCCATATCATCCCGGACCCCGCCACTGCGGCCGCCGCCCTGCAATCGGGCGCGATGGACTGGGTGGAGCAGCCGCTGGTCGACCTGCTGCCGGTGCTGCGCCGCTCGCGTGACATCGTGATCGAGACCAAGGACAAGGCCGGCATGATCGGCCATCTCCGCCTCAACCATCTCTACCCGCCCTTCGACAAGCCCGAGATCCGGCGCATCCTGATGCACGCGATCAGCCAGGCCGACTGCATGACCGCCGTTGCGGGCGACGAGCTATCGATGAAGAACGACCGCGTCGGCGTCTTCTCCCCCGGCACGCCCATGGCGAGCGAGGAGGGCGTGCCGCCCCCCGGCACCCGCGCGGATATCCCGGCCCTGAAGCGCGCCCTGGATGCCGCGGGCTATGGCGGCGAGCGCGTGGTCTTTCTCGCCGGCGCCGACGTGCAGCGGGTCAGCGCGGTTTGCGAGGTGACGTCGCAGGTCATGCGGCAGCTCGGCATGAATGTGGATTATGTCTCGACGGATTGGGGCACGCTGAACCAGCGCATCACCAACCGTCGTCCGGCGGCCGAGGGCGGGTGGAACTGCTACTGCACCTATTCCGCCGGGGCCGACACGACCATCCCGGTCACCCATACCGGACTGCGGACGAACGGCACGGCCTTTCAAGGGGGCTGGGCGAACATCCCTGCGATCGAGGCGCTGCGCACGCGCTGGCTCGATGCGCCGACGCTCGAGGCGCAGCAGGCGATCTGCCGCGAGATCCAGGCGGTCGCGATGCGGGAGGTGCCCTTCATCCCGCTCGGCCAGTTCATCCAGCCGATCGCCTATCGCCGGTCGGTGACCGGGATCATGGATGGGCTGCCCGTCTTCACCGGACTGCGGAAGGCATGAAACCCCGCCCTCGCTGACCCGTTCTCCCGGCAGCGACTTTCGGGGAGGACATCCTGAGCGACATCCGCACAGGCGAGCTCAAGGCCAGCACGCAACGCGACGAGACCGCCGGCCTGATTTCCTCGGAGAAGGTCGAGGGCACCGCGGTCTACGATCCGACCGGCACTTGGCTGGGCTCGATCCAGAGCGTCATGATCAACAAGATGAGCGGCCGCGTTGCCTATGCCGTGCTTTCCTTCGGCGGCTTCCTGGGGCTGGGCCAGAAATTCTTCCCGGTGCCGTGGTCGCAACTGCGCTACGAGCCGGGCAAGGAGGGCTACGTCACCTCGATCACCGAGGGCCAGCTTTCCGGCGCGCCGGACTACGACGCGGGACGGAGCTGGGACGATGCCGACTGGCGCGACAGGATCGACCGCTTCTACGGGATGGACCCGGACCTGACGCGGACCGGCGGCAGCATCTGACCCGTGCCCGATGGGGCTTGGCCCTTCTCCGCGAGGCGTGCCACCATCACGCCATCGCATTGAGGCCCCTCCCATGCCCCAGGTCATCGAGCCCTTCCCCCTCATCGAGCTCTCCGGCGGGCCTGAGGCGCGCGGGCGCCTCTACGGCCGCATGGCCAAGGCGCGGGTGCACAAGTCGCTCTCGCATTATGGCGCGCAGCTCGCCGGCCAGGGTCGCGATGCCGGCGCCGTCCGCGCCATGGCGCGCAACTTCGTGCCCCGCATCGAGGCCTTCGAGCCGGATTTCGTCGCGGAGATGCGCGGCATCGCCGAGGGTGCGGACGTCGCCTTCGAGGACATCGTGCTCATCAACTGCCGCACCGAGGTGCTGCAGCTCGCCAAGCGGGCCGAGGCGCTGGCCGCCGTCCGCCGCGAGCCGGACGGTTGCACCGGCGCGATCCTCCTGCCCGAGGCCACCGCCGATGGCAGCGTGATCCACGGCCAGAACTGGGACTGGAAGAGCGAGTGCGCCGAGACCGGCGTCGTGCTCCGCATCCGCCGCGAGGACGGGCCGGACGTGCTGACCGACGTGGAGGCCGGCGGCCTCGCCCGCTGCGGCCACAATGCCGCGGGCATCGCCATCACAGCGAACGACCTGGAGAGCGACCCCGACTACACGCAGGAGGGCA